>CATPBV010000269.1 GCA_955652345.1 uncultured Solirubrobacteraceae bacterium
CCCCGGCTACGTGCTGCCGTTCGACCCCGACGAGTACGCCGACACCGAACGACTGCGGCGCGAGCTCGGCCACGACCCGCGCCGGCCCCTGATCGTCGCCAGCGTCGGCGGCTCCGGCGTCGGGATCCATCTGCTCCGGCGAATCGCGGCCGCCTTCGCCGAGCTGCGCAAAGACGTGCCCGAGGCGCGGCTGCTGCTCGTGTGCGGCCCGCGGATCGACCCGCGCGCGATCGAGCCGGTCGAGGGGATGGAGACGGTCGGCTATGTGCACGACCTGTTTCGCACGCTCGCGTGCTGCGATCTGGCCGTCGTGCAGGGGGGCTTGACGACGACGATGGAGCTCGTCGCCAACCGCCGGCCGTTCATCTACATACCGCTTCAGAACCACTTCGAACAAAACCACCACGTCGTCCACCGCCTGTGCCGCTATCGCGCGCCAGCACCCACCCCCTACGACGAGGCGACCCCCGAGCGGCTCGCAGCGCAGATGCTCGAGCGCATCGGCACCCCGGTCGACTACGAACCGGTCGAAGCCTCCGGCGCGGCGAGAGCGGCGCGAGTGATCGCGCCGCTGCTCGAAGAGCGCAAAGGACACAGCTCACGACCCGCCCGTCGCCGTCCCCAGGCCACACACGTCTAAAGAGGAGTCCCGATGCAACACCAAGATGACAGGCCCGCGTCCTTCCACAGCTCTCCGCGGGAAGCGATGCAATCACCCCCCGAGGAGTTCCTGTACCTCGCCTGCCTGCACGAAGGCACCGGGGTGAACAAGCCGGATTTCCTCGCCGTCATCGACGCCGAGGAGGGCCGGATCGTGCACGAGACGCCGATGCCCAACGTGGGCGACGAGCTCCACCACTTTGGCTGGAACCGCTGCAGTTCGGCCTGCCACGGTCCCGACCGATCGCACCTGATCGTGCCGGGCTTTCGCTCCTCCCGGATCCACGTGGTGAACGTCGCGGAGGACCCGCGCAGGCCGCGGATCGAGAAGGTGATCGAGCCGCATGAGCTCATCGAGAAGACCGGCTACACGCGCCCACACACCGTCCACTGCATGCCGGGCGACAACGTCGTCGTCAGCATGCTCGGCGACCGGGAGGGCGCTGGTTCCGGCGGCTTCGCGGTCCTCGACGCTCGGACGTTCGAGCTGAAGGGCCGCTGGGAGAACGGCGGCGGACTCCCGTCCTTCAACTACGACTTCTGGTATCAGCCGCGCATGAACGTGCTGATCTCATCCGAGTTCGGCGAGCCGAACGCGTACGAGGAGGGCTTCGACATCAACGACGTCATGGCTGGCAGGTACGGACAGCGGTTGCATTTCTGGGACCTCGCCGAGCGGCGGCTAGAGCAGACGATCGACCTGGGCGAGCAAGGGCTGATTCCGCTCGAGGTGCGCTGGCTTCACGACCCCGAGGCCGAGGGCGGCTTCGTGGGCGCCGCCCTGGCGAGCAACATGTTCCGCTGGCACCGACCGAACGGGTCGTGGCAGGCCGAGCAGGTGATCTCGGTCGAGAACGTCGAGCTCGACGGGTGGCCGCTCCCGGGCGGCGTCCCCGGATTGATCACAGACCTGCTCGTCTCGATGGACGACCGCTTCCTGTATTTCTCGAACTGGCTTCACGGTGACCTGCGGCAGTACGACATCTCCGATCCCGCCAACCCAAGACTGACCGGCCAACTCTGGCTTGGCGGGCTGCTCGGCAGGCCGAGCGACGCCGGTCGCGACGTCAATGGCGGACCGCAGATGATCCAGCTCTCGCTGGACGGGCGAAGGCTGTACGTGACGAACTCGCTGTACTCGACCTGGGACAACCAGTTCTATCCCGGGCTTCGCTCGTGGCTGCTCCGAGTGAACTGCTCGCCCGAGGGTGGAATGGAGATCGATCCGGGCTTCTTCGTCGACTTCCACGACCGCCCCGACGGTCCCGCGCGGGCCCACGAGGTTCGTCTCCAGGGTGGCGACTGCACGACGGAGATCTTCCAATGATGTTCGCCGACCAGGTTTGTGAAGGTCACAACCGGGCCCGACCCGCATACGAACGCGACCTGCTCACGATCGGGTCGGCATGAACCTGACCTACGCGCACATCTTGGGCATCCCGATCGAAGAGACACTGGGATCGATTGGTCCCGCCCTCTTCATTGCCGTTGGCGCCGCTACCGCGATGCTCCGGGCTCGCGTCCGCCGAGTTCGCCGTCGAGGAAGCGGGCAGGTGTCTCGGCCGAGCGCAGCGACGCGCCGGTGGCCGCAGCGATCGCCACGGCTTCGATCAAAGCTGCGCGACGACCAGGCCACCCTCGCGGCATTTCAGGAGAGGAGGATGCGATGACCAACGACGCGAACGAGGAGGCAGTCCGGGCCACCGCGTACGACTACATCGAGGGCTGGTTCAACGGGGACGCGGGGCGCATGGAACGGGCGCTCCACCCAGAGCTCGTGAAGCGCTGCCGCGGGATCGAGCACGGCGACCCCGACGCGCTGGAGACCCTCTCCGCCAGGGAGATGATCGACGCCACCGCGGACGGCGAGGGCCAGCGCGAGGACGCCGCCGACCGCCAGCTCGAGGTCAAGATCGAATACCTGAGCGGCGACATCGCGAGCGTGACGTGCCTGTGCCACCGCTACGTAGACCTGCTGCAGCTGATCCATATGCCCGAAGGCTGGAGGATCGTCAACGCGGTCTGGCGGCTGCGATGACGGCCTCCGTAACTGGTAACGCCGAGCTCGCGAGCGCGGCCCGGCGCGAGCAGACGCGCGCCCGGTACCCGGACGCGGAAGGGTACGTCGAGCGCGATGGCGTCCGGGTGTTCTGGGAAAGCTACGGCGCTGGTGATCAGACGATCCTGTTGCTGCCGACGTGGGAGATCGTCCACTCGCGGGTGTGGAAGTGCCAGATCCCGTACCTCGCCCGCCACTTCCGGGTGGTGACGTTCGATCCGCGTGGCAACGGCCGCTCTGATCGCCCGCGCGAGGTGGATGCGTATGATCGCCGCGAGGTCGCCGGTGACGCGCTCGCCATTTTCGACTCGCTGGGAGTCGAACGGGCAGCGGTCGTATCGTGGTGTGGCGGGGTTGGCGTGCTGCTGGCTGCCGAGCACCCCGAGCGGGTCGGCGCGCTGGTCGAGATCGCTCCGGATTCCCCACTGACCACGGATCCCGGCGAGCAGCAAGGCTACTCGTTCGACGATTTGCTAGATACCGACGAGGAGTGGGCGAAATGGAACCGCCACTTCTGGCTGCGGGACTGGCCAGGGTTCGTTGAGTTCTTCATGTCGGAGATGTTCTCCGAGCCGCACTCGACAAAGCAGATCGAGGACGCCGTCGCGTGGGGGTTGGAGACTGACCCGGAGACGATCGTCCGCGGCATGGAGGCGGATTGGATGCTGCCTCGGCCACACGGGTCGCCCGCTGGCTGGCCATGGATCGACCGTGAACAGGCGCTCGCGCTATGCGCACGAATCCGCTGCCCGGTGCTGGTGATCCACGGAAGCCGGGATCGGATCGTCGGCGCTGACCGCGGCCCGGCGGTCGCCGCGGCGATCCCGGGGGCGCGCCTGCTGCTGCTGGAAGGCGCTGGGCACGCTCCCCACCTCCGTGACCCGGTCAAGGTCAACCTCGAGCTGCGCGACTTCCTCGCCGCTCCGACGCCCACCTCCTCAGCATGGACGCGGGCCCGCGCTCGACCCAAGCGTGCGCTGTACGTCTCGTCGCCGATCGGCCTTGGCCATGCGCGACGTGACATCGCGATCGCGCGAGAGCTTCGGAACCTGCATCCCGACTTGGTGATCGACTGGTTGGCCCAGGATCCGGTAACGCGCATGCTCGAGGCGTGCCGTGAGCGGATCCACCCGGCCAGCACGGAACTGGCGAACGAGTCGGGCCACATCGAGTCAGAGTCAGCCGAGCACGACCTGCACTGCTTCCAGGCGATCCGCCGCATGGACGAAATCCTGGTCGCGAACTTCATGGTGTTCCACGACGTGGTCTCGGCCGAGCCGTATGACCTGTGGATCGGTGACGAGGCGTGGGAGCTGGACTACTTCCTGCACGAGAACCCAGAGCTGAAGAATGCGGCCTATTGCTGGTTGACGGACTTCGTGGGTTGGATTCCGATGCCCGACGGCGGCGACCGCGAGGAGTTTCTGACCAGCGACTACAACGCCGAAATGATCGGCCACATCGCGCGTTTCCCCCGTCTGCGCGACCGGGCCGTGTTCGTCGGCAACCCCGAGGACATCGTGCCCGACACGTTCGGACCGGACCTGCCGGCGATCCGCGACTGGACCGAGTCTCACTATGACTTCGCTGGGTACGTGACCGGCTTTGACCCGGTGACGTTGGGCGACCGCGACGCAATCCGCGCCGAGCTCGGCTACCTACCCGACGAGCAGGTGTGCATCGTCACGGTCGGCGGCTCCGGCGTCGGTGGGGCGCTCCTGCGCCGCGTCATCGACGCGTTCCCAGAGGCGAAGCAGCGTGTGCCGGGGCTGCGGATGATCGTGGTCGCAGGACCCCGCATCGACCCCGCGTCGCTGCCTGCTGGCGATGGGCTCGAGGTGCGCCCGTACGTGCATGAGCTGTACCGACATCTGGCCGCGTGTGATCTGGCGGTGGTGCAGGGCGGCCTGACGACCGGCATGGAGCTGACTGCCGCCAAGCGACCGTTCCTGTATTTCCCACTGAAGCATCACTTCGAGCAGAACTATCACGTTCGCCACCGGCTCGAGCGCTACCGCGCCGGACGGTGCATGGACTTCGACACGTCCACACCGGAAGCGATCGCACAGGCGATCGCAGAGCAGATAGGAATGCAGGTGACCTACCGCGACGTCGAGACCGACGGCGCGGCCCGAGCGGCGGCGCTGATCGCCGAGATGTTGTAGACGCCATCTCGAGTCCTGCAAGGTTTGTGGGGCCAGCAACGCCGCCACGCCGAGTTGATCGTGAGGCAGTCTGGCCGGTGCAGATGTTCCGGTAAAACAGCCAGTTAGAAGCGAAAAAATCCCTCTGGGCTCACAACGGCAGTTGAGGGCTACCGGCTGCAGCTCGTTCTCACCTAGCGTCCGCGGGCGCTCCGCGTCCCGGTTGCAACCACGCGTCAGGAGAAGCAACGCGATGAGGCATCCCGGGCGCGCACTCCCTGCCTACTGACCGATCACTGTTCGAAACGCGAGACATAGCCCGCTATGACGACGCCGGAGCGGACCGGTCGTCCAGGGCGAACGTGCGAGAGCGCCTGCTGGGAACGCCTCGCTTGGCTGTTGGTTACCGGGAGCGGCTGCTCCAAAGCATTGCGCCGCCCGCTCCGCCGGCGATCAGTCCGGCAGCGAGGAAGCCAAGGCCTATCCAAAGCACTAGGTTGGTCTTCGCGCCTACATTCACGGCCGCGCTGACGTGGGGAGCGCCGTTCGCGTTCATCAGGACTATCGCCCAGGTGCCCCCCTTGACCTCCCAGGTGGCGGTCACTTGGCCACTACCGCTGCTAGCCGACCGCCAGAAGTTTTCGCGCGCCGGGGTGCCGGCCGGCGCACTGCCCGCGTGCGTCTTGTATGTGACCGTGTTGCCATTGACGTCGGTCACCTCGCTGCGAGCGACTCCGGCCACGTACCCGTTCACGGCGTTCTGAGACGCGATCCCGACGAATAGTGCCTGCCCGTTGCTGCTCCTAGCGCTGACCCGTACCCGCCCGACCACGTCACTCGCGACGCTCGGGAGGTCGCCGATGTGCAACCCCTCGGCGGTGACCGCGTATCCGGGCGCCGCCACCTGTGCGGTGGGGGACGTGTAGTAGCCGTCCTCGCCACGCTGGGTCAGGTGGACGACGACAAGCGCGATGGCCAACAGGACCAACAGGCCGCCGAGGCCCACGAGGATCCACCCGCCGATCCTGAGCGCAATCCCTCCGCCGCCACCTGCTGATGCCTTCGACGCAACCTCGCGCGCAGCCTGAGGTCGCGGTACCGGATCTTCAGCACCAGCCATCTGATCAGTCCCGTTCGTGGAAAGCCCGACGCTCGGCGAGTGGCGCAAGCGACGAGATGCCCCCGGTGTACATGGCGGGCTCCTTCCTGAAGCCACTCCGTCAAGCCTCGGCCGGACGGTCGTGCCTTCAATAGGTCAGTACGGCAACCGACGTTGGCAGGTCAGCTTCGGCAGGCCAGCGATCCAGCGACCGCCCGACGCAGTCTCCACCCCTCGCCGGATCAAGTCAAGGTCGACACGCTTGACCCTCAATGATTACCGGCCGCGTGCCCGCACTTCCGCTTCTGCGCGAGATGCGGCACTCGTGAGCTGTCGGTGGTTGCGGCTCAGGTGTTGACTAGAGCGGGGCGGTACGCGCGCAGGCCCCGGCCGATGCGGGTTGCGATCACCTCGATCCGCAGACGCCGATCGCGTAGCCGATGAGATTGATCGGCACATGGACCGCGGCGACGAGCAGGTGATCGTCAGGCAGCCACTCGACCAGCGACGGCGGCACCAACAACATCTGACCG
>CATPBV010000270.1 GCA_955652345.1 uncultured Solirubrobacteraceae bacterium
ACCGCAACCCGGAGAACTTCTTCGCGGAGGTCGAGCAGGCTGGGTTCAACCCGTCGAACCTCGTGCCAGGCACCGGCCTCAGCCCGGACAAGATGCTGATGGCGCGGATCTTCTCCTACCACGACACGCATCTGCACCGGATCGGCCCCAACTACGAACAGCTGCCGATCAACGCGCCCAAGTCTCCCGTCCATTCGTACAACAAGGAAGGCGCGATGACGTACCGACACAGCGGCAACCAGCCTGTCTACGCGCCGAACTCGTTTGGCGGACCGCAGGCCGACCCGGAGCATGGCTCAGACCTGTTCTGGCACGTGCCCGAGGGCGAGCTAGGCCGCTACGCGTACGAGAAGCACGCCGAAGACGACGACTTCGGCCAGCCGGGAACGCTCTATCGGGAGGTGATGAACGACACCGACCGCGAGCACCTCGTCAACAACATCGTCGGGCATGCGAGTAACGAGGTGACGCCTGAGATGCAGGCTCGAGTAGTCGCTTACTGGGCCAACATCGACGCCGAGCTTGGTTCGCGCGTGGCCGCCGGCCTAGGTCACGGCGACGGTGCGTCGACGAACGGCGGAGTCGCGGAGGCGCGAGCGTTGCTAGCGACGAGAGCCAACCGGGCATAGGAGCTCAGCGCGCGCAGGAGACTTCGGCCCGTAGCCGGGTGATCAGGCGTGCTTACTCGTGCGTGTCCTGCGGCGTCGGGAATGAGCCGTCGATTAGCTCGATTCGGTAGCCGTCGGGATCACTCAAGAAGCAGATCCGGTATTCGGTGCGGCCGCCCGGTGCGTACGGTGGCCGGTCGGGCTCGATCCCCGCTGAGCGCAACCGTTCGAGCTCGGTGTCGAGATCGTCGACGACGAGCGCCATGTGGCCGTAGCCGTCGCCGAGGTCATACGGCTCGGTCCGGTCTGCGTTCACCGTCAGCTCGAGAACGTCGCCGCCATCCGGGAGCCCGAGGTAGACGTTGTAGGCCGAGTCGAAGTTGAGCCGTCCCCGTCGCTCGAATCCGAGCTGGCGGTAGAAGCGAAGGGATTCACCGATGTCGCGGACTCGCAGGCAGGTGTGGACGAATGGGATCGGAGCGCTCCTACCTTCGCAGGACCGGGCCTAGAGGGAGGCCGCGGCCGCCGGTGGCCGTGTCGGCGGCATTGAGGAACAGATAGATGCCGAGCGCGGCGAACATGAACGCAACATATCCGGCGAGCTTGTCGAAGGTCGAGTTCGTGTCGAGCACGCCGATCGTTCGCAGGATCAGCGCCAGCACGACCAACGCGATCACGGCGGTATATGAGGCGGGCAGTCGCCGCTGAGCGTGGCGCGAGCGGCTCGCCGCCTCGCCTCAGGTCATCGTGGCGTCCACCCGATGGTGGCGCAGCTGCGCAGGGGCGAACCGTGAACGAGACCCGGCCAGAAAGCCCTCTGTCGGACTCGAACCGACATGGAGTTGGACCAAGTGGTCGTAGCGATCCTGCGCCGCTACGCCGCGGAAGCCGGATGCGAACGTGCTCGTATCCGCGGCACTGGCTCGCTCACCAGATTCGCCGTCGGTGCTCACTTTGGACGGCCCGCTGGTACGTCACCGAGCGTCAGGTGCGAGACGCGGGTGTATCGAGGAGCTTCGCCCGCATCCAGCCGATGCTGCCGAGGACGTGCTCGCGCGTGATCGTGGCGGCGAGGTCGCTGTCGCGCAGGGCCAGCGCCTCCACGAGCCGCTGATGATCCTCAACCGATTTGCTGTGCGGCCGCCACAGCTGTGGTCCGTGGGCGAACGAGCTCCACAGCAGCCGCATCAGTGACAGCAGCAGCGGCGACCGCGCGGATTCGTAGACGCGGAAGTGGAACTCGCGGTTCAGATCTTTTGCCGCTGGGTCGTCGGCCGCGACGTCGGCGAATGCCCGCTCGCGCGCCTGCACCTCGAGCAGGTCCTCGGTGGTCATCTTCTCCACGGCGAGCCGCGTCGCCAGGGCCTCGAGCTCGGCGAGGATCAAGTAGTTCTCCTCCTGTTCGTCGATGTCGATCTCGGCGACGCGGGACCCGCGGTGAAGCTCGGAGCCGACAAGCCCCTCGGACTCGAGCCTGCGCAAGGCCTCGCGGACGGGCGTCGGGCTGACGTTGAAGAGCTCCGCAAGCTCCCGCTGACGCAACAGCTTGCCCGGCGGGAGCTCGCCGCGCGTGATCATCTCGCGCAGCAGGCGAGTGATCACATCACCCTTGCTGAGGTATGGGGTGTCTGTCATGGCGAGATTTCGTTCAGTGCCGGCGACGGCTTGGTTTCGCGCCCCAGGAACAATTCGCCGATGTCGTCGCGCCCGAGTAGCTCGGCTGCCGGGCCGGAGACGCTGACCCGGCCTGCGACGAGCAGGTAGCCCCAGTCGCCGATCGTGAGCGCCTCGCTCGCGCGCTGCTCGACAAGCACCACGGCTGAGCCTGAGTTGGCCAGGACACGAACCTGATCTTCGAGCACCGAGCGCGCCACCACGGGCGCGAGATTCGAGGTGGGCTCGTCGAAGATGATCACGTTCGGACGCAGCATCAGCACGCGTGCGATCGCCAGCATCTTGCGCTCGCCGCCGCTTAGCTTGCTAGCCCTGCGCGTGCGCATGTCGCAGAGGGCGGGGAAGGCCGTGAGCACCTCTTCCACGCGCGGCGCCACGTCCTTGCGAGCGAGCAGATATCCGCCCATCTCCAGGTTCTCCAGCACCGTCAGCGTGCCGAACACGTCGTTGACCTGCGGAACGAAGCCGAGCCCCGCCCGCGCGAGCTGATCTCCGCGGCGGCCCGTGACGTCCTTCCCGTCGAGCCGGACCGACCCTTCGAGCACCTCGGCCCGCCCGGTGATCGCCTTCAGCAGCGTGCTCTTGCCCGCTCCGTTGGGGCCGATGATCGTTGCGACTTCGCCCGCGCCGACGCTCACATCCACGCCGTGGACGATCGGGGCGCCACCGTAACCGGCTACGAGCTGCTCGACCTCCAACACCTGCGGTGGTCGCTCAGCCGACGAGGTAGGCATCGAGCACCTCCTGCTCCGTGCGGAGCGTATCCATCGTCCCCTCCGAGATCACCTTGCCCTGCGCCATGACGACCACCCGGTCGCACAATCGCTCGACGACGCGCAGCTCGTGCTCGATCATCAGCATCGTCAGCCCGTCGCGGTTGAGTCGCTGCAGGTGCTCTTCGATCGAGCGCGAGAGCGTCGGGTTGACGCCCGCCATCGGCTCGTCGAGGAGCAGGAGCTTCGGCTCGGCCATCAGCCCCCGCATGATCTCCAGCAGCCGCTTCTGGCCGCCGCTGAGGTTGCCGGCCCACTCGTCCTCTTTGTCTGACATTTCGAACCCGGCGATCAGCTCGCGGGCACGCTCGACCAACTGCCGCTCGTGCGCGCGCCACGAGCGCCGCCCGCCCAACAGCGCGCCGCGGAGCGTCTCTCCCGGGTTGTGCTGCGCGGCGACGAGCAGATTCTCGATCACCGTCAGCCGCGGGAATTCGCTCGAGGTCTGGAACGTGCGGATCAACCCGCGCCGAGCGAGGCTCATCGGTGACAGCGCCGTGACGTCCCGGCCATCGAACTCAATCCTGCCCGCGTCCGGGCGCAGCGCGCCCGCGATCACGCCGAGCGCCGTCGATTTGCCGGCTCCATTGGGGCCGATCAGCCCAGTGATCGAGCCGCTCTGCACCTTGAACGAGGCGCCATCGACCGCGTGGACGCCGCCGAAGCTGCGCCTGAGGTCCTCGACGACCAACAGATCGCCGGCGGTCATCCGCGGCTCCGCAGCAGGCGCCGCCCGATCGTCCTCGGGGCCTCGCCTGGCTGCGGGAAGCGTCGCTTGCGCTCCGGGATCACGCCGCGCGGCCAGAACCACAGGAAGATGAGCGCCATCACCCCGACGGCGACCCACTGCAGCGCGTCGACGAACCCCGGGTAGCCGACGTTCGGGAGAAACCGGGTTGACTCGAGGAACCCGATCGGGACCAGCAACGCACCGACGGCGACGCCGATGTTGTTGCCGGTGCCACCGACGAGGATCGCCGTGAAGAACACGAACGTCTCGGGATACAGCCACGAGCCCGGTGACCAAGCGCCGAGGAACTCGACGAACACGGCGCCGCTGATGCCGGCGATCACCCCGCCGGCGACGAACGCGGTCATCCGCAGCCCGAAGACGTTCTTGCCCAGCGCGGCCGCCGCGTGCTCGTTGTCCCGCACGGCGCGCATCGCGCGCCCGAGCGGTGACTCGGTGAACCGCCGGACGAACCACCAGATCAGCGCGCAGAACACTGCGCACAGGCCGACGTAGAACCACTGGTAATTGACCAGCGACAGGTTGAGGCCGCCGAACAACGGCTTCGGCACCAGCGACAAGCCCGCCGGTCCGTTGAAGAGATGCGTCGAGTTGTCCGCCACGTACGTCGCTGTCAGCGAGATCACGAGCATCACCATCGCCTGGTAGTCAGCCCGGAGGCGGCGGATGCCGACCAGTCCGACCAGCAGCGCCAGCAGCCCGCCTGCGGCGCCGGCCGCGATCACCGGCAGCGGGAACGGCAGGCTCGCGCCACCGACGTAGTGCTGAAAGCTGGTGCCCTGCTCCGGCCCGAGCGTCAGCACTGACGCGGTGTATGCGCCCATCGCCTGGAACACGATGAACGCGAAGCTGCTGATGCCCGCGACGCCGAACTGGAGATTGAGGCCCCAAACCGCCATCACGTCGACGGCGAGGTAGATCAGCAGCGTCGAGAAGTAGAACTGCCAGGCGACGCTCACGCCGCGACTTCCTTCGCTTCGGCGACCTCCGAGAGGATGCCCTGTGGGCGGATCAGCAGCACGACGACAAGCACCACGAACGCCACCACCTGCTTGTACGACGGCGCGATCACGCCCGCCGCGACTTCGCTCGAGAGCCCGATCGTCAGCGCGCCGAGCATCGCGCCGTAGGCCTGGCCGACGCCACCTAGCACGGCCGCGGCGACGATCGCGATCAGGAACGTGCCGCCGGTTGTCGAGGTGAAGCTCGTAACGTTCATCGCCAGCGCGATCCCCGCGATCCCGCACAGCGCGCCGGACACGAGCCATCCGACGTCAACGACGCGATCTGTGGCGATCCCGCAGCTGCGAGCGAGCGCCGGGTCGCACGCGGTCGCGCGCATCGCCTTGCCGAGCTTCGTGTAGCGCAGCAACGTGTACACGCCGAGCATCGAGGCGACCGCGATCGCCATGATCCCGAACTGCGAGCTCGTGAACACCATCGAGCCGATGTGGTAGGACCCGCCGGGCGAGAACTTCAAGCTGAAGAAGCTCGGTCCCCAGATCGCCTGGATCGTGTTCTGGATGATCAGGCTGGTGGCGATCGTGACGACGATCATCCCGAACAGCTTGGTTCCGTGCCGAACGAACGGCGTGTAGAGCAGCCGGTTCAGCAGCGTCGAGAACACGGCCCCGAACAGCGCGCACAGCGCGACCGCGCCCCAGATGCCCACGCCATTGGTCGTGGCGATGTAGCCGATGAAGGACGAGGCCGTCATCACATCGCCGAACGCGAGGTTGAGGATGTTGGTGACGCCGAACTGGAGTGTGAAGCCGACCGCGGCGATGGCGAGGATCGAAGCCGTCACCAGGCCGAAGCCCAGGGAGGCAACGAATAGGCTCATCCGCCGCCCTTCAGCTTGGCGATCTGAGCCGCGCTGACCGTCCCCAGGATCTTCACGTTAGTGCCGTTGAGGCTGCTGGCCGCTTCGTACGCACCCGAGGCGTTGTGCCACTGATCGAAGATGATCGGTCCGATCGCCCCGACGTACTGAATCTTCTTGCCGGACGCCAGCGCCTGCTTGCCCTGGGCGAACGAGTTGACGACCACGGCTCCCGGCGACGCCTGCGCGACCGCGACGATCTTCGGC
>CATPBV010000271.1 GCA_955652345.1 uncultured Solirubrobacteraceae bacterium
CAAATGAGATCTACTCGTTGAGTGGTGATCCGATCCGCGCGGTCGGCACGGTCAACGGCCCGACGGACGTTCACGAGCTTCAGCTGCTGCCCAACGGCGATTATCTGGTCGATGCCTACCTGCCCAAGACCGGCGTCGATCGCCTGCCTTACGGCGGCTCCAGCAACTCGACTGCGCTGTACGGTGAAGTCGAGGAGATCGCGAACACGGAACGAGATCATCATCTCGATGCGGCACACGGACGCCGTCTGGGCGTCGACCGGAACACCCCCAACCACGTGTACACGAAGCCAGGCGACTACCTCGTGCGGCTGACCGTCACCGACGACTCTGGATCAGCCGACACGGTCACCCAAACCGTGGCCATCGTCGGCAACGAGATCCAGCCACCCGTCGCATCGCTCGTCGCCACGCCTGATACTGCACGCGAGGGAGCGGGGATCGGCTTCGACGCCTCGGGCAGCCAGGCTCCCGGAAGCACGATCGGCTCCTACGCATGGCGCTTCGGCGACGGTAAATCGCGGATTGGCGAGCTCACCAGCCACGTTTATCCGCACGCCGGCACCTACACCGTAACCCTGACCATCATCACCGCGAACGCGCTCACCGATACGACAACCCGGAAGGTTCACATCGTCCGGAGCGGGCCGCATGCATCGCTTTCGGTCTCGCCGAGGCACCCGCGTCGCGGCCAACTCGTCGCCTTCTTGGGAGCCGCCACGGATTCCGCGACGGTCGTCGCCTACCGATGGGCTTTCGGCGACCGCACCCACGGTACGGGTGCATTCGCGCGGCACAGCTACCGTCGCCGGGGCCGCTACCACGTGACGCTGAGGGTGACCGACAGCAACGGCTCGACGGCCACGCGAACGACGACCGTGACCGTCGGCTGATGAGCCGTCGGCGCCGCCACGCGCCGGATCACGTGGCCGAGTCGCTCCGAGGCACGATCGCGTAGGGCAGCTCAGACCTCGAGTGGTAGCTTCCACGGAAAGCAGCAAGCTTTCCGCTGTCGGTCGAGCAACAGGAGGGTTACCGTGGCTGATTCGACCTCTGGGCCAGCGACCCCCGGACCCGAGACGCCGGGGCCGTCTGGAACATCTGCTGCGGCGGCGAGCACCACGCCGAAGCTGTTCGTGCGCCAGTCGTCCGGCTTGGTGCGCAACGTCAGCGTCACCAACGCGCTGTTCTTCAACGTTGCGGCATTCGTGGGCGTGGGACTCACGCTGTATCCGATCTTCTATGCCCTCGCGGGGGTCAACGTCTGGAGAGCCGGCCCGTTCTCGGAGTACGGATGGGCCGCGATCGTCGCCGGCATCTTCTGCGTCCTGCTGGCGCTGATCTTCGCGTCGTTGACCTCGGTCATGCCCCGCTCCGGCGGCGACTACGTGTTCACAAGCCGGATCCTCCACCCGTTTCTCGGCTGGATGGAGTCATGGACGCTCGTGATCGCATCGGTTCTGATCATCGCCTTCGAGGTCCCGCTGGTCCTCCGCAACCTCCAGATCACCGCGCGGATCATCGGCATCGGCGCCGGCGGCCACTTCTTCAATAACGCCAACACCTGGTTCACCGACGCGACCGGCACGATCACAGGGACGCCTGGGTTCATCGCCTCGATCGTGGTGCTCCTGCTGATCGGGGCTATCTGCGTGCTGCCGACCCGCTCCTTCCACAGGGTCGTCACTGCCCTAGCCGCCTTCGGCGTCAGCTGTTTCGTGCTGATGTTCATCTTCGGGCTTCTGGCCACCAGCCGCTCGAGCTTCGTCGCCAACCTGCCGCACTTCACCGGCGGCGTGACCGCCGCCAAGATCGCCGCCTCGGGCAAGGCCGCGGGCGTCCTCGGAGGCTCCAGCCACAGCTTCATCGCCAACCTGTTCTCGACCTCGGTGTTCCCGCTGATGCTTTCGCTGCTGCTGTTCCAGTTCATCGGGTTCCAGTACTCGGCGTATATCGCGGGCGAGGTGCGCGGGAATGTTCGCCGCGGCGTCCTGATCGCCCTGCTCGGAGCGCTCGTGATCGGGGTCCTAGCGAACTCCGTGTACGTGGACGCCATCTCCAGCCACTTCGGCTTCGACACGAACGTCAGCTGGGGTGCCAGCTACTGGGGCTTCTCGGGCGCCCTGACAACCTTGCCGCTCGGTCAGCCAAACGCGATGCCGCTCCTCGCCGTGGTCGCCAACCATGGGTTGTGGCCCCTGTGGGCCCTGATCAGCCTCGGCGGCACCGTCTTCCCGTTCCTGTTGTGTCCGGTCTACATCAACTTCATCAGCCGCATGCAGTTGGCCTGGAGCCTGGACCGGCAGGTGCCGGCGTGGTTCGGCGAGGTCAACGAGCGGCTGCGGGCGCCGCTCAACGCGATCCTCGCGACCCTCGGGCTGACGGCGCTGTTCCTGTTCTTTCAGAGCTACAAATCGCTTCCGACGATCTTCGCCACGACCGGCAACAAGCTGAACCTGGCTGGTACCGCCTGGTTCTCAATCGTGATGGCAGTTCTGACGTGGTCACTTCCGGGGGTCAACGCGTTGCTGGTCCGAGTGCGCCGTCCCGATCTGGTGCGCAACGCCCCCTTCGGGAAGGCACTGCCTTGGATCGGGCTCGCCTGGCTGGTATTCCCGGTCTGGGTCTACATCTTCGCGGTGGTCAAGCCGATCGTGAACGCGCTGAACGGATCGGGGACACTGAAATACCTGGAGACGAACGGCATCCTCGACGCCGGAGTCTTCTACCTGATCGGCCTGGTGATCTTCTTCATCATGCGCTACAGAGCGCGCGCCGCAGGGGTCGACGAGAAGATGCTGTTCACCGAGCTGCCGCCGGATTAGGACGTCGCGATCGCCACGCGCCTCTACATCGCGAGCGACTTTCACGCCGCCGAGAAAGCGTGGCGGAAGTTCATCAACGCCATCTCGCTCAACGTCTACAAGGCCGACGTAGCGCTGCTTGCCGGCGACCTGACCGGCAAGGCGATCGTCCCGATCGTCCAGCGAAATGGTCACTACGAGACGGAGCTCTTCGGCGTGCATCGGACTGCCCGCGACTCGGACGAGCTCGCAGTGCTGGAGCGGGACATCGCGGACGTCGGCTATTACTCATTCGTGACGACGGCTGAGGAGGCCGAGCGCCTCTCGACCGACGAACCGAGTCGCGATGAGCTGCTGCACCGACTGATGAACGAGCGGGTGCGGGCGTGGCTCGAGCTCGCGACCGACCGCCTCGGCGACAGCCAGACGCCGCTGTTCCTGATCCCGGGCAACGACGACGAGTTCGTCATCGACGACATCCTCAACAGGCCTGCATACACGCCCATCAATGTCGACGGCAGGGTGCTCGACATCCCGGGGGACCTCCAGCTGCTCGCCTCGGGGTGGTCGAACCACACGCCCTGGCAGACGCCGCGCGAGGAGACCGAGGATGAGCTCTACGATCGACTCGAGGCGCTCGCACAGCAGGTCCGTGACCCCCGTCGGGCGGTCTTCATGATCCACGTCCCGCCCCACGACTCCGGTCTCGACACCGCCCCGCTCCTCGATGAGAATCTCCGCCCCACCGTCTCCGCGGGCGACGTGCTGCGAGGACCGGTTGGCTCGACCGCGGTGCGGCGCTTGATCGAGCACTACCAGCCGCTGCTCACGATCCACGGGCACATCCACGAGTCCGGCGGCGAGCGCAAGATCGGCAAGACCCTGTGCATCAATCCCGGCAGTGAGGCCAATCACGGGATCCTCCGGGGGTATCTGATCGACATCGGTCCAAACGGGA
>CATPBV010000272.1 GCA_955652345.1 uncultured Solirubrobacteraceae bacterium
CTGGAGGCACTCGAGCGCACCCTCGCCGAGATCAAGTGAGCTCAGCGGCGCCAGGGGCGTATGCGGCCCCGGCGCGCGACCAGAAGCTCCGCGGGGCTGCGGCGCGGCGCCTCATCCAGCGCGCGTTCCAGGTCGCCCTGCTCGATCGGCCTGATCCACAGCTCCTCGATCAGGATCTTGATCGTGGCGAGGATCGGCACCGCAACGATCAGGCCGATGAACCCGAACAGCTGGTCGACCGCGACGACGCCGACCGCGACCACGGCGGGATGCATCTTCACGGTCCGCGCGACGACCAGCGGCTGGATGATGTTGCTCTCGACTTGATGGGCGATGATGTAGATCCCGGTGACGACGAGCGCCTTACCGGGCGAGACCGTCAGCGCGTACAGAATCGGCGGTACGGAGCTGGCAAGCGCACCGAAGTAGGGCACGATCATCGCGATCGCGGTGAACACGGCGAAGAAGGCCGCGAAGTCGAGTCCCACGAGCCGGAGGCCCAGGTACGTGAGCCAGCCCAGCACCAGCATCCCGATCACGAGACCCCTGAGCCATCCCAGGTACGCGGTGCGCAGGCGAGAGAGGATGCGCTCGGCGACGTGGCGCCGTGCCGGGGGAACCATCCTGACGATGCCGGATTCGAGCGGCTCGGGCTGAATCGCCGTGTACAGCGCGGTCAGCAACACGATGATCAGCGCGCCGAGTCCGGCCGCCACGCTCGCTCCCACCGATGCGAGCGGTCCGAGGAGGCGGCTCGGCTGGTCGGTGTAGCCGTTGACGAACTTCTGGACCTGCTGGCCGATTCGGCTCGGCGACGTCCCAGTGAGGCGCCCGAGGCGGTGACGGAGCTCGTCGACGATGCTCGGCAGCGAGTGGACGAACTGGTTTATCTCGTGGGTGAACACCGGCACGATCGCCGCGATAAGTCCCCCGATCGCAGCCAAACCGAGGAGCAGCCCGATCACGGCTCCAAGCGCCCTCGGTACGTGCAACCGGGTCAGGAGATCCGCGAACGCCCCCAGCGGCAAGGCGATGATCACTACGATCAGGACCCCCAGCACGAGCGTCAGCAATTGCTGGAACACCAGACCCGCCACAACCAAGCCGAAGGCCAGCAGGACGGCTCGATAGAGATGAGCTGGTGTGATCCGCGAGTCGGACATCGCCTGAGAGGTTGCCCGCTTGGGCACTATCGCACGCCAAGCCGGCTCTCTTCGTCCCTGCGATGAGCGGCAAGGCCATCTACCAGACCGTCGGTCTGGCAGCCGGGCTCGCCCTGGCCACGCTCGTGGCACGTCAGCTGCTGACGCTCCTGCTGGTCCTGGTGCTGACGATCATCCTCTCGCTTCCGCTTGCTGAGGCGGCCTCGCGGGCGGAGCGCGCGGGGCTCCCGCGCGCGGCCGGTGCTCTCGGCGCGCTGCTCGCGGGCACGGCGGTGGTGGTTGTGATCGGATACCTCGTGGCACCGCAATTCGTCGAGGAGGTCAAGGCGTTCGCGCAGCATCTCCCGTCGATCTTGACCGGAGCGCAGCACTACGTCCAGCAGGCCACCGGGCTGAAGACCGGCAACCTGTCGGCGGAGCTGACCCGCCTGGTCCAGTCCTACACGAAACACCCGCAGGGACTGATCGGACCACTCGAGCAGATCGGCGTCACCGTTGCGGTCCTGATCGCCGGGGTCGTGCTGGTGGTGCTCGGAGCGTTCCTGATCGCTGTCAACCCAGCCCCGCTGGTGCAGTCGTCGCTGGCGCTCCTTCCCGCGCACCGGCGCGGTCAGGCGCTCGACGTATTCGAGCGGGTTCGCCACGCGTGGCTCGGGTGGATGACTGCGGTTGGGTTGGACATGCTGCTGCTGGGCGGACTCCTGTTCGTGGGGATGACGCTGATCGACCTGCCGTTCGCGCTCGGGTTCGCGGTGTTCTCGGCGCTGATGACGGTGATCCCCAACTACGGCTCGGTGATCAGCGCCATTCCGCCGATCATCTCGGGCCTGTCCGAGTCACCCGGGAAGGCCGCCCTGGTGCTTCTCGTGTATCTGATCGTCAACCAGATCGAGGGAAACCTGATACTGCCGCTGATCATGGCGCGCACCGTCGATCTGCACCCGGCGGTCGTCTCGCTCGGGCTGCTGGTGATGGGTGCGCTGTTCGGCTTGATCGGAGTGCTGATCTCGATCCCGCTGATGTCGCTCGCGATCATCTTGGTGCAGTCGCTGTGGATCGAGCCACTCGAGGCGAGCTCGGCTCCGCCCGCTTTCGAATCGTCGCCGTGAGCGCTTCGAGCGCCAGCAGCATCGCCAGCCCGAGCGCAGCAGTCTCGACGATGTACCAGGGCCACGGGCTCATCACGCTGAGCAGCGACGCGTGCGCGGGCTTGGCGCGCACGTACATGTAGTTGCCACCCGTGATCGCATCTGCGGCACCGGCCACCGCGGCGAACGCCAACGTCGCCGCGAACACTCGCCACGCCGCCCCCGCTCGCGGGTAGACGCGACATCCGTATACCAGGAACACCGCGGCGACGATCACGCCGACGTGATAGGTGAAGTACGTGAAGTAGAAGACGCTCGGGAATCTCTGGCCGAGGTCGGGGGTGAGCACGGCCTGAAGCGATGCGGTCAGCGCCCACATGTAAGCGACCTCGACCAGCACCACTCGGCGCGTCCATAGCGCAAGAATCGCCGCCAGCGAGACCGCGTCGGTCAGCTGCAGCGGCAGCGTGTACTTGACGGTGAAGCTGCCGACCGCCGCGTCGGCAACGTACTCGCCGGCCCATCCGGCCAGGATCAGCAGCGCCAGGGACCGCGAGAAGAGCACGGTCCATCCGCCGGGGCGCTGCCGGGCGGCCGACACCGAGCCTGCGCTCGCCAGTAGGAGCACCGCAAGCGCCGCTAGATGTGGCGGGGAGAACTGCCGCACGGCATAAGTGTCCCGGGGGCGGCGCGCGGCTGGTTGGGCTGGGGCCTGCCCGGGTACGGGGAGTCCGCCCATGAACGCACAACCCGACCGGTTCGACGCGATCGTGATCGGTGCCGGTCCGGCGGGCGAGGTCGTCGCATCGCGCCTACCCGGGCGGGGCCTCCGGACCGCGCTCGTGGAACAGGAGCTGATCGGCGGTGAGTGCGCCTACTGGGCCTGCATTCCCTCGAAGACGCTGCTTCGCCCCGGAGAGGTCATCGGCGAGGCCCGGCGCGTCCGGGGGGTCGGTGAGGGCGACGTGCGCTGGCGCGAGATGGCGGAATACCGCGACTTCATGATCCGCAACCTCGACGATGCGAAGCAGGTCGAGGAGTACGAGGGCACCGGGGTCACCGTGATCAAAGGCCGCGGCTCCATCCGCAGACCCGGAGAGGTGCAGGTGGGCGAGCGGATCCTGCGAGGCGACCGGATCGTGATCGCAAGTGGCAGCGAGCCGTTGATCCCTCCGATAGACGGCCTGCGGGAGGCCGGCTATTGGACCAACCGGGAGGCAACGACCTTCGAACAGCCGCCTGAGAGCGCGATCGTGCTCGGAGGCGGGCCCGTCGGGATCGAGCTCTCGCAGATGCTGCGGCGCTTCGGCGCCGACGTGCACCTGCTCGAGGCCGCCGACAGGCTGCTCGCCCGGGAGGACGAGCGGGTCAGCGAGCTCCTGATCGAGGCGCTCCGAGCGGACGGCATCGACGTCCACGTCGGCGCAGAGGTGTCGTCGGTGAGCGCCGGCGAGAGCGGGCGCACCGCCCACTTCGCAGGCGGGCAGGTGAGCGCGCGCGAGCTGATCGTGGCCGTCGGCCGCGCGCCGCGCGTTCAGGCGCTTTCGCTCGGGCGGGTCGGGATCAAGCCCGGCAAGCGCGGGATCGAGGTCGACGAGCGCTGCCGCGCCGCGGAGGGGATCTGGGCGGTGGGCGACGTGACCGGCGAGATGCCGTTCACGCATACGGCCAAGTACCAGGGGCGGATCGCCGTCGCGGACATCGCCGGCGATACCGCGCGCGCGCAGTACGCGGCGATCCCCCGGGTGGTGTTCAGCGATCCCGAGGTGGCCGCGGTCGGGATGACCGAGGCGCAGGCGCGCGACGCCGGGATCGACACCGCATCTACGCGCCTGGTTCTGGGAGAAGCGATCGCGCGCCCATGGACTTACGAGGCCGAGCCCCGCGGCGAGCTGTCGATCGTCGTGGACCGTGCGCGCCGGCTACTGGTCGGGGCGTGGGCTGTCGGGCCGCTCGCCAGCGAGTGGATCCACTACGCGGCGCTGGCGATCCGCGCGGAGGTGCCGGTCGAGGTCCTGAGCGACACGGTTGCCCAGTTTCCAAGCTTCACCGAGGCGTACCAGAAGGCGCTCGAAGCGCTCGACCTGTAGCGGTTTGCCTGTCAGTCGGTGGCGCTTAGGTCCTGATCAGCGTCGGCGTTCCAAGCGGGATGTGGTTCATCAGCCAGCGGCCGTCGGCGAGCGTCACTCGAATGCATCCGTGGCTGACCGGCTGGCCGATGCTGGCGCTGTCGGGCGTCGAGTGAATCGCGATCCTGTCGCCGCCGGTCCAGCCCTGGATGGCGTGCGGGGAGCGTGCCGACAGGGCCAGGATGCAGCAACCGTACGGGCCCGTGGGATTGCCGGTCTGCAAGCGATCGGTGACGGCGAAGCGGCCGGTCGGCGTCGGAGCGCTCGGCCTCCCGATCGCGACTTGCAAACGGCGAACCACCTTCCCCGCATCGAGCACTGTCAGCTGTCGCCTCGACAGCGACACGGTCAGCTCCCAGCTGAGCGCACCGAGGCTCGATGAGGACCGCGGGATCCAGCCGATGTGGTTGTTGCCCGCCAGCGTGCTGATCACTCCGAGCCATCCCGGTGTCTGCGCGACGACCCACATCGCCTGCGGGGAGCCGAAGCCGGTCCGGATCGGAACCTGGGCCAGCCGCACGCCGCCAGGAGCCGCGCGCATCGTCGTCGCGTGCATCACGAGCGCGACCAGAGCGCTGTGGCGGGGTAGCGAGCGCGAAGCGGGCTTCGTGACCGACGCCCGCTGACCCACCGGGATGAAACGTGGCGCGGCGGGCGCGGCGCCGGCGGCTCCGCCTGCGGTCAGCAGCTGACCGGCGGCGATCGGCGCCAGCGCGATGGCCGCTGCCACGATCGCAAGCGGGGCTGCACGCCCGCGTCGGCGCGTGCCGGGATGCTCTGTCGGGGACTCGTTCATGGCCGCGTGCTCTCGTGCGCGTATCGACCCCGGGGCCGACTTCCTGAAGCGTGGCGTGCGCTCAACCAAGCCCGCGAAATGTCGATAACGACGTCATGGCCCACGTCAGCTCGCATCGCTCCACGCGAACGCGGACGCGGAGATCCCGCGCGAGCAGCAGCGGCACCGGCTGGACCGGGGTCGCCAAGATCGCGCGGCGGATCCGGGTGTTCGCTTGGGTCCTGGTCGTGCTCACGTTCGTCGGCGGGCTCACCGCCTTCATACTCGCCAACACCGCCCTCTCGCAGATCGATGTCTACGGCACGGTCCCCGTCCCAGGGACGAAGGTCCTTCACCTCCCCGCGGGTGAGGTTGACATCAGCTTCGCGACCGACAGCGCGGTCAACAACGGCGGCAGCTTCTTCACACCAGGCATGTCGCTCCGGGTGACACCGGCCTCCGGGTCCGGGGCCAACCCCACGGTCACCGACTCGTCGAGCAGCGCGAGCACGATCGGCTCCCAGACGCGGGCGCGCGTCTTCAAGCTGCAGGTCCCGAACGCCGGCGACTACCGCGTCAGTGTGGAAGCCGACACCAGCGCGTACATCAATCCCCAGCTCCTGTTCGGCCAGTCGCCTCCCGAGGGCCTGATCGTGAAGCTCGGTTTGATCACGCTCGGCGGACTGATACTGATCATCATCCTCGCCGGGATCGTTGCGCGGCGGGCGAACAAAGAGGCGGGGCCCACCGTCTCTCCCCTGACTCCGCCTCCGATAGCGCCCGTGGTGACCTTCATGGGCTCCGGGGTCACGGTCAGCGCGCAGTCAGGCGCAGCCCCGAGGCCGCAGGCCGCCGGACAGGCAGCCCAGCTCGATCGCGGCGTGCTGACCGATGCCGAGTTCGCCGCCGAGAAGGCCAAGATCATCGGCTCGTGACCCGGCGCCCGGCTCCGCGGAGCCGGTCGATGTCGGGTTTTCGCCCTCGTAAGCGGGGGCGCGTACCCTTACTTACATGCTTGGACTAGGTAAGAGCACGAAGATGGTCGAGCCTGAGCGTGCGCTGCCGGGCCGCGACCGAGAGCTGACGGTCACAAACCGCCACGCCGTGCTGGGCACGCCGTTGAAGCCGCCGTTTCCGGAGGGGCTCGAGCGCGTGGTGCTCGGGATGGGCTGCTTCTGGGGCGCCGAGCGCGTCTTCTGGCAGGCCCTCGGGGTCTACACGACCGCCGTTGGCTATGCGGGTGGGATCACACCGAACGCGACCTACGAGGAGGTCTGCAGCGGTCGCACCGGCCACACCGAGGCGGTGCTCGTCGTATTCGACCCATCGAAGGTGAGCTTCGAGGAGATCCTCAGGCTGTTCTGGGAGAACCACGATCCGACCCAGGGAATGCGCCAGGGCAACGACGTCGGCACCCAGTACCGCTCCGCGATCTACTGGGAGACCGAACAGCAGCGCGTGGCGGTGGAGGCTTCGCGCGCGGCCTACGCCGAGCGATTGAGCTCGGCCGGGTATCCCGAGATCACCACCGAGATCGCCCAAGCGGGGCCCTTCTACTACGCCGAGGACTACCACCAGCAGTACCTGCACAAGAACCCGTGGGGTTACTGCGGGCTCGGCGGCACCGGCGTCAGCTGCCCGGTCGGCGTCCTCTCGCGCGAGCAGTAATCAATTGACGCCGGCGCGGGGTCATCCGCCCGCGACCGCGGGCAGGATCGTGACCTCGTCGCCGTCGGAGACCTCGGTGTCGAGTCCGTCGAGGAAGCGGATGTCTTCGCCACCGACGTAGACGTTCACGAACCGCCGCAAGCCGCCGTCCTCCGCGATCCGGCTGCGCAGCTCACCGTAGCGCTCGTACAGGGAGTCGAGCACCTCGCCGACGGTCGCGCCCTCCACCTCGGCGCTCGCTTCGCCATCGGTGGCGCCGCGCAGCTGCGTTGGGATCTTGACGGTGACGCTCATCTCTGGATGGCTCAGTCTAATCTCGGGAGAGGCGGGTACCGGAGCGCCTATGCGACGGCTGCGACGGGCTCGGTCGCGAGCTCGAACGCCTCGACGGTCGGATCGATCTCGGTGACCTCGAAGGTACCCCGGGCGGCATCCAGCGTCTTCAGCCCGTCTCCCGTGATGTAGGCGACGACGCGCTCGTCCGGGTCGATCTCGCCACGTCTCGCCAGGCTCGCGAGGACCGCGACGGTCACACCGCCGGCTGTCTCGGTGAAGATCCCGGTCGTGCGCGCCAGCAGCCGGATCCCCTCACGGATCTCCTCGTCGCCGACGGCATCGATCGATCCCCCCGTCCGCCGCGCGAGCGCCAGCGCGTACGGTCCGTCGGCCGGGTTGCCGATCGCGAGCGACTTCGCGATCGTGTCCGGCTTCACGGGACGGCAGATCTCGTGACCAGCCGCGAACGCGCTCGCCACCGGCGAGCACCCCTCGGCCTGGGCTCCATTGAACCTCGGAAGGCTCCCTTGGATCAGGCCCGCCTCGAGCCACTCCTCGAAGCCCCTGGCGATCCTCGTGAACAGCGAGCCCGAGGCGATCGGGCACACCACACGATCGGGTAGCTGGAAGGCGAGCTGCTCGGCGGTCTCGAACGCGAGCGTCTTCGACCCCTCGGAGTAGTAGGGGCGCATGTTGATGTTCACGAACGCCCAATCGCGGTCGGCGCTGACCTCGGTGCACAGGCGGTTGACGTCGTCGTAGTTTCCGCGGACCGCGATCAGGTTGGTGCCGTAGACCCCGGTCGCAACGACCTTCTGCTCCTCGAGGTCCACGGGGACGAACACGTAGGACTCGAGCCCCGCCGCGGCGGCGTGCGCCGCGACGGCGTTGGCGAGGTTCCCGGTCGAGGCGCAGGCCACCGTCGTATATCCGAGCTCGCGGGCTCGCGCCAACGCGACGGAGACGACGCGATCCTTGAAGGAGTGCGTCGGGTTGGCGGCCTCGTTCTTGATCCACACCTCGCGCAGGCCCAGCTCGTCGGCGAGACGGTCGGCGCGGACCAGCGGCGTCCACCCGGTCGGCACGGCGCCATGGGCCGGTGGCGCCGTTGGAAGGAAGTCGGCATAGCGCCACAGCGAGGTCGGCCCCGCCTGGATCTTGCGGCGTAGCTCCTCGGGATCGGAGGACGTGTGCGGCGCGTAGGCCACCTCGAGCGGCCCGAAGCAGCGCTCGCAGACGTACCGCGCGTCCAGCGGGTACTCGGTCCTACATTCTTTGCAGCGAAGGGACTCTGGCGGCATATGAAAAAACCTCCGCCGGGGTCAGTGGTCGGAGGTCCTTGGAAACCGCCATCTCCACATCTCCCAGGCTTGTCGTTTGGAGCCTGTTGGAATTGGCACCGTTCCCTTGCGGGAGGTTGCCGGGGCTTCGTAGGGCCATTCCCTCCACCCCTCTTGATGCGTACAGCTATGTGGTGCTCAGTATACGCGCATTCCGGGCGGTGGCGTAACGGTGGTCGCAGCCCGGTGTTCCCCTTTCGGCATGGCCGCCTCCACGGATCCGCTCGAGCGCCTGGAGGCGACGCTCGGGGTGGGCGTCCCCGTCCCGACCCGGCGGATGCTGATCATCGTCAATCCGTACGCAACCACTGTCTCCGATCGCCTGAAGAACCTGGTCGTGTACGCATTGCGCGGGCGCTACCAGGTCGAAGCGGTCGACACCGAGGCGCGCGACCATGCGACCGAACTCTGCCGTGAGGCGGCCAGGCAGGGCTACGACGTGGTCGTCGCGTTCGGCGGCGACGGGACCGTCAACGAGGCGGCAAATGGGCTGGCCGGCTCTGACACAGCGCTCAGCTGCCTTCCGGGTGGCCGGACGAACGTCTACTGCCGGATGCTGGGGATCCCAACCGACGTCGTGGATGCCACCGAGCATCTGCTCGAGCTGGCGCATGACTGGCGCCCGCGGCGAGTTGACATCGGATTCGTAAATGACCGCAAGTTCCTGTTCTCGGCCGGCGCCGGTCTCGACGCGAGCGTCGTCGAGCGGGTCGATGCCCACCCCCACCTGAAGGCGCGACTGGGCGAGTGGTACTACACGTGGACCGCGCTTCGCACGTTCAACCGCAGCTATCTGCTCAACCCGCCCCGCCTGGAAGCCGACCTCGGCGACGAGCAGGTGCCGGGGGTCACGGTGCTGGTTCAGAACTCGGCGCCCTATACGTACTTCGGAAACCGGCCCGTCCACGGCGGCGAGGGAGCGACGCTCGAGAGCGGCGACCTTTCGGGCGTCGTGCTGAGGCGACTTCGTCCCATCGACGTTCCGACATTCATCTGGAGGGCCCTGTCGAAGCGAGCGCGGATCGTCCGCCACCGCCGAATCCAGGGGTTCGCTGGTCTGCACGGCCTAAGCGTCTCATCGCTCGACGATCGGCCCCTCCCGCTCCAGGTCGACGGCGACTACATCGGCGAGGCCCAGGAGGCGACGTTCGGCGTGACCGCGCGCGGTATCGCCGTCGTGGCGTAGGAAATTCGTCCGGCGCTGAGATCGCACCGCGCCGGCCGCCAATATCATCGCTCCAGTGCGTCGCCTGACCGTTCTCGTCGCGATCGTCACGGGGGCTTTCGCGCTGCCGGCGCTCGTCACCGCCCACCCACTGCCCGGCGCGCCGAAATGTCCGGTCCTCCCGGCGAACAACCCGTGGAACCAGCGGGTCGACAAGCTGCCCGTTGCGAGCGACTCCGCGAAGCTGATCAACAGCATCGGCCTCTCGGATCCGGTCCACCCTGACTTCGGCTCGGGGGTCTACGGCGGTGGCCCGATCGGGATTCCGATCACGATCGCCACCAAGCACACCCGGCTCGTGCACGTGAACTTCAACTACGGGAGCGAGTCCGACCGGGGGCCGTATCCGATCCCGCGGAACGCCCAGATCGAAGGCGGGCCCAACTCGAGCGGCGACCGTCACGTGATCATTGTCGACCGCGCGAACTGCAAGGACTACGAGCTCTTCGCGGCCTACCCTGGCGCCGGAGGCCGGGGGTGGCATGCTGGATCCGGGGCGATCTTCAACCTGCGCTCGAACCATCTGCGGCCTGCCGGATGGACGTCCGCGGACGCCGCCGGGCTCCCGATCCTCCCCGGGCTCGTCCGCTACGCCGAGGTCAAGCGAGGCGTGATCGACCACGCGCTGCGGTTCACCGCGCCGTACACCGCTCCGGCCTACGTATACCCGGCTCGCCACCAGGCGTCGACTCGCAGCGGGTTCTACCCGCCGATGGGGCTGCGCGTACGCCTCAAGGCCAGCGTCAACATCTCGAGGCTCCCCTACCAGGCCCGCGTGGTGGCCCAGGCGCTCAAGACCTATGGGCTGATGCTGGCCGACAACGGCTCGCCGTGGTATATCCAGGGAACGCCCGACGCGAGATGGAGCAACGACGCGCTGCACCTGCTGGACCAGCTCCACGGCTCCGACTTCGAAGTCGTCAACACGAGCTCGCTGCCGCATCCCGGGCTCTGAGATCAGGGCACCCTCGCGAGGGTGGAAGGGCCCCGCGCCAGGCTCTTATGCATGTGCCCGAGCTCGGCGCGCTCAAGCCCGACCGCCCGCCTGATCACAGGCGCCGCCGGGCCCAGCTGACCCCCCGCGACCGGCACCTACTCGAGTTCCTCGCCGAGCACCGGCTCGCGCTCGCCGATCACGTCCGCGTGCTGCTGGGCATCTCTCCCCGCGCCGCCGACGCCAGGCTGCATTCGCTGGCGGACGCCGGGTTCCTGAGCCGCGAGCGCGTGTTCCACCGGCAGCCTACGTTCGTTCAGATCGCCCGCGACGGGCTGGCCGCGATTGGCAGCGAGCTTCCGACGCCACGCCTCGACCTGCGCTCCTACCAGCACGATGTGGGGGTCGCGTGGCTCTGGCTTGCGGCGCGTGGCGGGACGTTTGGGCCGCTGCGGGCGGTGATCGGCGAGAGGCGGCTGCGCTCGCACGACGGCACCGCCGAGGGCCGCCGCGATCCACTCGGCGTCCGGCTCGGCGGGGCCGGCCCCAAGGGTCACGACCGCCTGCACTATCCGGACCTGCTGCTCGTGAGCGCGGAGGGCAAGCGAATCGCGGTCGAGCTCGAGCTGTCCTGGAAAGGGCCGGCGCGAACGGAGCGGATCCTCGCGGGCTACGCCGCCGACCCGAACATCGCGGCCGTCCTCTACCTCGTCGAGAGCCGCGCGGTCGGGCGATCTCTCCAACACGCCGCGCGAAGGCTTGGGATCTCGGATCTGGTCCAGATCCAGATGGTGAGCTGCGACAGCGCTCCCCCGGCCGCGGCGCGCGGGCGCGCCGCCGAGCGCGTCCATCACGCCCGGGGGTCCGAGCGATGAACCCGCCCGCGCAGGCCGCGCGCCGCCCGTACTGGCTTCTGATCCCGTTCGCGCTGCTGATGGCCGCGCCTGCTGCGTGGTCGATCGTGGCGTTGAGCGCGGGCATCATCGGAGCGGCGGCGATCCGCGGCGCCCGAGCTCTGGCAAGGCGCAGGACCGCGGAGCAGTTGCGCGCGGGCGCCGTCGCGCTGGGCGCCGATCGTCGCGGACAGCAGGTCGTCCTGGCCGATCGCCAGCTGTCCGCGCATGGCCTGATCCTCGGGGCCAGCGGCGCCGGCAAGTCGACGACCCTGCTGCGGATCCTCACCGATCAGGTGAGACGCGGCGCGCCGGTCGTCGCCGTCGACCTGAAGGGCTCGCCCGAGTTCGAGCGGACCCTGGCGGCGGCGTGCGCCGGCCACGGGCGGCGACTGCGGGTCTGGACCCCGGATGGCCCGAGCCACTGGAATCCGCTCGCCCACGGCAACCCGACCGAGCTGAAGGACAAGATCATCTCGACCGAGCGGTTCACCGAGCCGCATTACCAGCGGGCGGCGGAGCGCTACGTGCAGACGGTGCTCCAGGTGCTCGAGGCCGCGCACCCGGACCGGGCCCCCACACTTGCCGAGGTGGTGGCGCTGAGCGACCCGCACCGCCTCGCGGGCGTGTTGCGCCGGGCCCCGCGCCCGCTGGCCCACCGTGTTCAGGACTACATCTCCTCGCTCACCCACGACCAGCTGAGCGCCATCCGCGGCCTGGGAACACGCCTGGCGATCGTCACCGAGTCGCACACGGGGCGGTATCTGGCGCCACCGGGACACGCTGACGCACCGTTCGTCGATCTCCGCTCGGCGCTATCGGGAGGCGACGTCGTGCTGTTCAGCCTGCACTCGAGCAGCTACGGCAAGCTGGCGGCGCAGCTCGGAACGCTCGCGATCCAGGACCTGGTGTCCGCGGCAGGCGATCGCCTCCGACAGCGCAGCGACGAGCGCCGCGCCCAGGCAACAATCGCCGTCGACGAGTTCTCCGCGCTGGGGGCCGATCATGTGATGGCCCTGCTGGCGCGAGGTCGCGAGTCGGGCTTCAGCGTGCTGCTGGCCACCCAGGAGCTGGCCGACCTCGATCGGGCGGCTCCGGGGCTTCGCGATCAGGTGCTCGGAAACACAGCGGTGAAGATCGCCCACCGGCAGGATGTGCCTTCCTCCGCCCAGACCGTGGCCCAGATGGCGGGCACGGTCGCGGTCTGGGAGGAGACGCAGCAGCTCGGCGGCGGACTGCTCGGGCCGTACGGCAGCGGCCGCGGGACTCGCCGCCAGGCCGAGCGGTTCGTGGTCCATCCCAACGAGATCAAGAGCCTCCGAACCGGAGAGGCGGTGCTGATCACCAAGCTGCCGAGCGCCCGCGCCCGGACGGTCCGAATCGACCCGCCGCGCGAGCGGCCTGGGCGAGAGCTCTAGTGTTGGCGCGCTAGCTCAGGAACCGCCGGGCGTGACGCGGTAGGCGTCGAACACCGCGTCGA
>CATPBV010000273.1 GCA_955652345.1 uncultured Solirubrobacteraceae bacterium
AGCAGCAGGCCGCCCACGAGGTGAGCCTCGGCGCCCAGCGAGTGCGCCAGCGCTCGACCCACGAGCATCCCCAACACGGGCATCCCCGCCTCGAACAGCCCGAACGCAAGCGCAATCCGGACGCGCTGCGACCGATCCACGCCGGCCAGGCCAATTGCGATCGACGCGGCGAAGTTGTCGAGCCCGACCGACCCGGCGATCAGCAGTAGCGCCACCACGGCGAGAGCGTATGCGACCGCTCCGCCGACAACCCCGGCGCCCTCAGGCGCTCGCCAGTGCGGTAATGAATAGCCCCTAGCGCCTGGTCCTATGTGCGCGGGTAGGCTCGATCGCCTATTGGGTGGTGGCGTTCGTGGCGCCGCCGATGATTGATCGCGTGAGCTGGTGACGGTCGTCGAGCAGCTCGTCGAGGCCTGCTTGTAGGTGGTGGTCCTCGATCACGAGCGGCGTCTTGTTGTTGTTGGTGGCGCGCTCCTCGGCGGCTGCCAGCGCGCACCGGCGCATGAGCTCTTTGAGAAACGACGCGGTGACGCCCTCTGTCCGCTGCAGCACCCCGTCCAGGTTGGCCTGCACGTCCAGCTGGCCGCGGTAGAGCTCGAGCAGGCGGCGACGGCCGTCGAGGTCGGGCAGTGCGATGTTGACGGCTTGGTCTACGCGGCCGGGGCGGGCAGCGAGCGCCGGTTCGAGCAGGTCGGCTCGGTTGGTGGTGAGGATGAACGCAACGTCTACGTCCTCGCCGAGACCGTCCATTTCGTTGAGCAGCTGAAAGAGCAGCGGGTGGGTTCCCGGCATCTCTCCGCGGTCCTCGGCGATCAGGTCCACGTCCTCGACCACGATCGCGGCGGGGGCTAGGGCGCGGGCAATCGAGCACGCCTCCCTGATCGCATACAGTGCGCGCCCTGACAGCACGACGACGGTCACGCCCTTCAGACGGCCGAGCAGGTAGCGCACTGTCTGGGTCTTGCCGCTCCCGGGTGGGCCGTGCAGCAGCACCCCGCGCTTCAGGTGCTGGCCTGCGGCTCGCAGCTGCTCACGCTGACGGGCGATGCCGAGAACCTGGCGCTCGACCAGCTCGAGCACCCCGTCTGCGAGCACCAGCTCGCGCGCGGCTAGCTGCGGGCGACGCAGAAAGCTGAGCCCGGCGCCTTGAGGGCCGAACATCTCATCGCCGAAACCAATGACCTGGCCGCGGTAGACGTTTCGCTCGAGCGCCAGGCGACGCAGCTGCGCGAGCGTGTCGCTGGCGCGCGCCGGGTCGGCGCGCAGGATCTCCAGGCGCACGCGCGTGCCACTGGGACCGTGCTCATTCAGCCACAGCAACAGCGCCCACCGCTCGCCGGCCTCCTCAAACAGCCACAGACCACAGCGCACACACGTGCGCACCTCCCCGTCTGGACCTGCGGGCAGATCGACCATCGCTACGCTGCCCAGCCGCTGCCAGATATGCGGCTGCTCGACAAGCAGGTCGCCGAGCGAGAGCATCCCGTGCTGGACGCCGGTCAGACCGAACAGCTCCCACTTGCGGGCCGGGTCGGCCAGCCAGACGTCCAAGGCGGCCTGGACGTTGACGTGGTCGTACTCAGCCCATTCGTCGGCCACAACCGGCCAGCTCCCAGCTTCGGGACCGAGATGCGCGCCGAGCAGCATCGGCACCGACGCTTGCGGCTCGGCACGCGCCGCGCGCACCACCGTCTGGACGCCCCGCTGCCACAAGCGCAGCACGTCACCTGGGCGAGGGCGCAGCGCCCCGCTGGGCGCAGGACCTGCGGCTCCCGGCGAGCCCGAGGACACGACACCGGTCTGACCGACGTCCCCGCCATGGCCGTAGGACACCCAGCCGGCACCCGCTCTTCTTACTCTCAGTCGTCGTGCGTTCACTCTATGCAGGCTAACCGCCATGGATCAGCTGCGGCGACTTTGCGTCGCCCCGAGGCGTTGGCTGACCACAGCGACCTGCGAACGTCGAGGCACGCCCATGCGTCCTGAGCGCCCCCGGCCCCGGGGCAGACCCCCGGGGCCGGCGCGTCCCCCTACCCATCCTGAAGACCCATCAAGGCCGAGCGATGGGTGCCCCCACGCCCAACTCTGCCCGCACCCCATATCAACGCGAGGCAGCGGGAAAGGTTGGTTTTGGGCGGCGTCAGTTTTCGATGCGTTCGCCGCAGTCGACGAGGTCGTAGCCGCCGAAGTGCGCGATGCGTTCGGTGAAGGCCTTGGTGGTGAGTAGGTCTGCGAGTGCGTTGATGCCGGGGTGATCGAGCCAGCGCTCGGCGGCCCACATTTCTACAACGTGGTCTTCCAACGGACGGAAGCTTAGGTCGAATGCTGTGGCTGCCCCTTCGGTGGTGATCGCCGCGCCCTCTAGCGTCGCGGCAAGGCGAGCGGCGTCCAAGTGTCCGCTCGCGTATTGGCCGCGTGCGGTTGGCGCGATTTTCGCGGCGGCTCGTGCTCGTTCGAGGGCCTGTTGGCTTGCGGCGGCGGGGTCGCGCTGCACAAGCGGCACGTCGCTGCGCAGGAGAGCCTCAAGTGAGTGACCGCGGAGCTTCGCAGGGACGGCCAGTCCCACCTGCCAGCGCGCGAGGTGCCAGCGGATGATCGGCATTGGCGGTTTGGGCAGGTGGTCCTGGAGGCCGTGCACGACGGCCGCGTGGACGCCACCGGCGGACAGCGCGTGTAGGGCGGTGTCGGTTGGTGCGGAGATCGCGAGCAAGCTCCGCGGACCGAGGCCGTCGAGCATCGCTTCGGCGACGCCGATCGCGGGGTCGCATCCCGCGAGGACGGTGCCGGCTGGGCTCGCGCCTGGAAACAGCCGCAGCTCGCCGCCCTCGAGCACGCCGTCGGGCCTTGCCCAAGTCGCTCCCGCGATCCCGTGATCGGCGAGCTCTGCTGCGACGAGTTGGTCTGCGACACGCCCGAGGCGCACGGGCGCACCGTCGCGCAGGCTTCCGCCGAGCGCAGATACGACCGCGGGAGGCTTGTCAGCGAAAAGTTCCTCGACGCTCGTCGCGAGAGCATGCGCGATCCCAAGCGCTGCGTCGACCGCCGGCATGTTGCGGCCGGCTTCGACTGCGGCAACCAGCTGCCGGCTGACGCCGGCTCGCGCTGCTAGTTCGGCTTGTGTCAGACCGCAGGCCAGACGGCGGTCCCGTAAGGAAGACGATCTGATCATTCGCCACGATCCTAGTAGTCTGCCCGGATTCTGTCACGTTGTCGGAAGAGCAATCCAAGCCCAATTAGGAGGGAGCTCGGTGCCGATTACAACTTGGGTTAGGCGGGCTGCCGCTGTCGCCGGAGCGATCGGGGTCTCTGCGTTCGCTGTCGGCTGCGGATCGAGCAGCTCCAGTTCGACCAAATCGCCTCCGACCGCGACCTCCACACCGACGTCCTCCTCAACGCCGGCGAGCACCACATCGACGACTGGTGGCTCGCAGCCCACGGTGTTCGCGGCGGCGTCGTTGAAGAAGGTCCTGTCGAAGCTTGATCCCAGCGCGACGTATACGTTTGGCGGCTCAGGCGCGCTCGAGACACAAATCCTGCAAGGCGCGCCGGTGGATGTGTTCGCCGCGGCGAGTCCGAAGCAGCCGGCGGCGCTCTACGCCAAGGGCCTCGTCGAAAAGCCGGTCCAATTTGCCACCAACACGCTCGTGCTGATCGTGCCGAAGAGCAATCCCGCGCACATCGGCTCGGTGAGCGACATCACCAAGCCAGGAGTCAAGCTCGTGATCTGCAACGCCACCGTCCCGTGCGGCGACTATGCCCGGACGGCGTTCAAGAACCTCGGCATCACACTGGCCGCGATGAAGAACGTGGTGAGCCAGACGACCGACGTGACGCAGACCGTCGCGGAAGTCGCGCTCGGTCAGGCCGACGCCGGTTTCGTCTATATCACTGACGCCAAGGCGGCGAAGGGAAAGGTTCTCGTCATCACGCTGCCGGCGAAAGCGAAACCCCTCGCCAAGGACTTCATCGCCGTGGTCAAGGCGGGAAAGAACCAAGCCGCGGCAAACGCGTTCGTCCAAGAGGTGCTCTCGAGCAAGGGCCAGGCGGCCCTCCAAGCAGCCGGCTTCGGCAAGCCGTGACCGCGAACGCCCCCGGTGGCGCGCACATGAACCCCGATCACGAACGGGCGCCGTGGGTCTCGGCGCTCGGGCGTGTCGCCCTCGCCGTCGGCGCGGCGCTCGTCGTCGCTGTGGTGCTGGCGTTCCTGATCGTCCCGATCGTCGCGCTGGTCACCTATCAACCGCTGCCCAGCCTGATCGACGGGTTCGGGACAAAGGTCGCGACAGACGCGATCGTCGTATCTCTGAAGACGAATGCGATCGCGTTCGCGCTCATGATCGGATTCGGTACCCCGTTCGCCTATCTACTGGCGCGGCGACGCTTCACAGGCCGTAGCGCCGTGATCACGCTGGTCGAGCTGCCGCTCGTGATGCCGCCCGCCGTCGCAGGGCTCGCGCTGCTGGTCGCGTTCGGACGCTTCGGGCTGCTCGGGCATACGCTCTCGGTGCTCGGGATCGATCTTGCGTTCAACCAGGCGGCAGTGGTGATCGCGATCCTGTTCGTCGCGAGCCCGTACTACCTCCGCGGGGCGATCGCGGCGTTCGAGGCCGTGGACAGGGCGCTGCTCGACGTCGCGGGCACGCTCGGCGCCGGACCCATACGCACGATGCTCCGCGTGGCGCTGCCGCTGGCCAGCGGCGGACTCGGCGCCGCGGCCGCGGTCGCGTTCGCGCGTGGTGTCGGAGAGTTCGGCGCGACGATCCTGTTCGCGGGCAGCTTCCAGGGAACCACCCAGACGCTGCCGTTGGCGGTCTACTCCCTATTCGATGCCAACCTTGATCAGGCAATCTCGATCGGTGTGCTGCTGATCATCGTCAGCGCCGCCATTCTGCTCACCGCGAAGCTCCTGACCCACACGTGGAACTCCTCGACATCGACATCGCTCTCCCGCGGCGTGCATTCGATCTCCGCGCCGCGCTAACGCTCTGCGATGAAACGCTTGGCGTCGTCGGGCCCTCAGGAGCTGGGAAGACGTCGCTCCTGCGAGCAGTCGCAGGACTAGAGCGCCCAACCGTTGGCCACATCTCCCTCGGCGACGAGCTGTGGTTCGACGCCGGGCGAAAAGTCCACCTGAGCGCCGAGCGGCGACGCGTCGGATACCTCCCCCAGGACTACGGGCTGTTCCCCCACCTCACAGTTGCCGCCAACGTGCGCTTTGCCGGCAAACGCGACCGTCCGGACCTGCTCAACCGTCTCGGGATCGCGCACCTCGCCAAGGCGCGGCCGCAGCAGCTCTCAGGCGGCGAGCGTCAACGCGTCGCGCTCGCACGTGCGCTGGCTCGCGATCCGCGCGTGCTGCTACTCGACGAGCCGTTCGGCGCGCTCGACGCCACCACACGCGGACAGGTACGCGATGAGCTCGGCGACGAGCTGGCCAAGCTGGAGCTCCCAACGATGCTGGTCACGCACTCGTTCGACGAGGCCATCGCCCTGGCGAAGCGCATCGGCGTGATCGACAACGGAGTCCTGGTGCAACTCGACCAGCCCCGCGAACTGCTCCGCAGACCAGCCAACGCCATGGTCGCTGCGCTGACCGGCGCCAACGTCCTTGACGCCGCCGCCACACGAACCCCGGCAGGTTCGATCTTGCGGATCACCGGCGGCGGCGAACTGGGAAGCTCAACACCCGCTGACGGGCCGGTTCAAATCGCCGTGCACCCCTGGGAGTTCGAGCTTACGGACCCGGACGCCAGCACTCTCACCGACACGGTTCTCAGCGTTCGTCAAGACCGCGGCGCGCTCATGATCAGACTCACGCGCTTCACGATCCAGAGCCAACCCCCCCAACCGAACATGCCGGCGATAATCGAGGGCACAAACGTCGGTCTGCGAGCCGCTCCATCCGACGTCCGCGTGTTCCCCCTCGCCTCCCGAACAACGACCGGGGACATGCCGCCAGCGCCTACCCCGATTGCGGCGAAGCGCTGAGCCGGGCACCCTCCGGGAGTTCAAGCCGTCTGATCGTTTAGCTTGAGCAGCTCGGCTATCTCGGCGACGTTGAGGAACGAGTCCATCCTTGGTCGCGACACCACAGCTGAGACGAATCCAGCCATGTTGCGCTTCATCATCCGATCCGTGTATGCGCACGTCCGCCGGATAGCCGTCTCACTCTTGCCACGTACCCGCGCGGTGGTGATGATTACATGGCGCTCGCACGAAGTTTGGGCGACTGCGTAGTCAGTCCATCTAGACGAAGGGAGCGGTGATGTTGTTCCACGTGACCTGGGAGTTCAAGGATTCGAGCGAGGAGGGAAGCCGCCGGTCACTGAAGGTGTTCGCGAGCTGGCAGCCGCCGGCGGGCGCCGAGTTCAAAGGGTTCTACGGTTCCGCCGACGGCAGTGGGGGCGTTGCGATCATCGAAGCCGACAGCGCTGCGACGCTCCTGCGGACGACCGATCCCTGGACGCCGTGGCTGCGCTTCACGGTGACGCCGATCGTCCCGATCGAGGAGTCCACGGCGATCGCCAACGAAGCCGCCGCATTTCGCGACGCGGTCAAGTAGGCACCGAACGAGGACCATTCAACCCGCACACGCGGGTCGGTCGACTTTTCGACCCGTCGCAGTCTTCCGCCGACCGCGGATGCCTCCCGGGACTTTGGCCCCGGGGTCTCCCCCGGGGCCGCCGCGTCCCCCTACCCATGCTTGAACGCCCCTAGCCAAGCCGAGCGATGGGTTGCCCCCACGACCCAACTCTGCCCGCACCTACATCAACGCGAGGGAACCGGCAAGGTTGGGTTGGGGGCGCGCCCCTCTGCCCGGGTACCTAGCCACGAATATGCTTGTCGGGCATGGTTGAGCGGAGCGCGCAGCCCTCGGAGGAACACGACGCTGGCCCGCGGGCATGGTGCGTCTGCGGCGAGAAGGTCACGATCGCCGACGCACGCGAGGTGACCCTACCCAACGGTCGTCCCGGCTGGGAGGGCTATTGCCCTCAGTGCGGCGGCCCTCTGTTCGCTGCCCGCCGCAAGCCAACCGGCAGCTGAAACCGGCTGCCTCGGGTGGTCTAAGCGCAGCTGTGTACGCGACGCGCGCGGTCACGGGGGAAAGCCGAAGTCGCACCGCTGCCGGCGCTTTGGGGCTATCGCGGGAAGCTGATTACTTCGTTCTCGAGCGGTAGTTCGTGGCGGTGGTGGCCACGGCTGGCGTGGCCGATCGTCGCTGCAGTGCCGCTGAGAAGGGCGTCGATGGGGCTTGTGATCGTGCCTTCTGAGAAGAAGGAGCGAAGCTCGAAGGGGAGCCCGTCGGAGCTCAGGGGGCCTGGACCGTCCATGATGTGGAAGTGCAGGTGGGGTGCGTCGGAGTTGCCGGTGTTGCCTAGTAGGCCGATCACCTGCCCCTGCTTGACGTGCTCACCGACGTGGACTAGCAGGCTGTGTGGTTGCAGGTGAGCGTAGAAGGCGAAATGTCGCTGACCGATGTTGATCACAAGATAGTTGCCGCCGGCGGTTTGCGCGGTTGCGTTGGCTGGGAAGTTCGGTGGGGTCTGCTCGGGCAGCCCGTCCTGGAGTCCGACGACCACTCCGTTGGCGACCGAAAGCACCTTGGATCCGAAGTAGCGGTAGCTGCGGAGGTCCGACACCGGCCCGTGGAGCAGCTTGCGGTCGGTACCGAGCTGGACGAAGTCGATCGCGAAGCGCTCGGGCGCATGGAAGGCCCCGTTGACCGGTAGCGTCGCGGTGCGGTGGTAGGAGGCCGGGAAGCAGCAGCCTCCATTCACCAACCAGCGCGCGCCGGAAAGTGGTGGGCCGATCACGACGGGTGAGACGTCGACGACGTGGGTGCTCCCGCTCACTACGGTGTGCAGGGAGGGCGGCCCGGCGGGTGGCGTTAGGGTGAAAGTGAACCGATGTTCCAGGCGGCCGGGAACGCGCGCGCCCTTCCTGAAGGTGGCGTCGAGGAACAGGCGAGTGACCTGCGCCGGGGCCAACGTCAAAGTGCTGGCTGGTACTAGCGGCTTGATGGCGCCGTCGAGATCTGTACCTGCCAAGGTCGCGATGATCCGCGAGCCCCGCTCGGTGTCGATGACCGAGTCGTGACTCCTGGCATTGAGCGTCTGCAGCTGCTCAAGCCTCATCACTGACGACGTCGGATTCGTCACGAAAAGCTCATAGACCAAGTGAATGCGATTGTCCGCACCGAGTACCGGATGAGGAGACGAAAGCGGCGCCGCGACCAAGGGCGTGATCATCTCCGGAGGGGTGCCCACCGGTCCGGTGAGCAAAGCCGCAGCCGGCGCAGCCGCCACGATGCCAGCTCCAACGGCAAACGTTGCCGCCACGGTTGCCAAGCCGCGGGCGCGCAACACGCCGACGCTCATCGGAGAACGATTGAAGGCTGGTCTCGCGGCGCCCTCATATGCCGTTGGGGAACTGCTTGGGGAACAGGTAGTCGGCAAGTTCGACGAAGATCGAGGTCGGGACAGTCGAGGTCAGGTCGTTGTTGTTGCCCTCGACGACGAACGTGGCGTGCGCCCGGGGCAGGTAGAACATCGCCGTTCCGTACCCAAGGATCGCGCCGTTGTGGCCGACGAAGCCGTTGAGCGTGGAGATGCCGAGGCCATAGCGCAGGAAGATCTTTCCCGGGAGCCCTCCCAGCGAGACTGTCTGCAGGCGCAACCGCTGGGTGGCCCGTGACAGCACCGTTCCAGTCGCCAGCGCCTTGGCCCAGACCTTGAGATCCCCTAG
>CATPBV010000274.1 GCA_955652345.1 uncultured Solirubrobacteraceae bacterium
CGGGAGTTCGGCTTCTGTTCGACGTCCTGGCACGACGCTGTCAGCAGAGGCCTGGTCTTGCCGCGGCCACGCCACCGACCGGTCGCTGAGATCTTCGCTGCGAGCACCCGACGCAACCGGGGGCACCTCAAGCAGCGACTCCTACGCCTTGGACTCAAGAGTAATCGCTGTGAGCGCTGCGGTCTATCGGAGTGGCGCGGGCGTCCGCTCGCCGTCGCGCTCCACCACATCAACGGGGACCGTCTCGATAACCGGCTCGAGAACCTCGAGCTTCTTTGCCCCAACTGTCACAGCCAAGCGGACACATTTGGAGGCCGGAACGCGCGCAAGACCGATGAAACGATTACGTAGACGGTTGAGAAGCTGGGTGGCTCGCCGACACCACAGGTAGAGCGGGGCGGGCGCTGGTGGCCTTGGATCTCGGCCGGGGGAGCTCAGATCGAGGCGAGATCGGTCGAGAGATCGGCGAGCGCGTCCGCTTTCTCGGCGATCTCCGTGCCGCCCGTGATCAGCCGCCGAGCGTGCTCGAGATCGTCTGAGCGCCCGACGGCCAGCGCCGCGGCGAGGCGGCCGCTGTCGAGGTACCAGATGCTGAATTCGCCTTCCTCAATCGATCCGCGTACGACCTCCTTGTCCCACTGGTAGGCCGGCCCCACGTACTCGAGCCATGCCCAGTCGGAAAGGTCCGAGAAGAAGTAGGGCACGACGTCGTGGGGCTGGTCGCGGTCGAGCATGTTGAGCGCCGCTGTCTTCCCCTGGTTGAAAGCGACGTCCCAGTGCTCGATCCGGAGTCTCTTTCCTCCGTGAACCACGCTCTCGTACTCGGCGATGTCGCCCGCGGCGAAGACGCCGGGGACCGGCGTCTGGAGCCGGCTGTTGACCTTGACGCCGCCGCTCTCCCCCAGCTCCAGGTCGGCTCCGCGGGCAAGGCTCACGTCCGGCACCGCTCCAGTGCCCATGACGACGGCGTCGGCCTCGAGCTCGAGCCCGGCCTTGGTGATGACCTTTGTAACGCGTCCGTCCGCGCCTTCGAAGCGATCGAGCTCGTCATCACCATGGACCTTGATGCCGTGCTCCTCCAAGCGATTCTGGAAGAACCGCCCCGCCTGCTCACCGAACCCGCGGCTCAAGACGACGCTCTCGAGCATCACCATCGTGCACGAGCTCCCGAGCTCGGTCAGCGACGCTGCCACCTCGCTCGCGATGTATGAGCCGCCGATCAGCACGACCCGCTTGCCCGCCGCGTCGTCGCGAATCGTCTCGCTGTTTCCGATCGTGCGGAGGTAGTGGATGCCCTCGAGCTCCGCTCCCGGCGCATGCAGCCGCCGGACGCCGGCGCCGGTCGCGATCAGCGCCTTGTCGAACGATACGTCCTGCCCGTCCGCCAGACGGGCGGTTCGGTCGGAGAGGTCCAGCTTTGTGACCGAGCTACGCGTCAGTAGCTCGATGCGCTGCTCCTCGTACCACTCCGGCGGCCGGAACATCGTCTCAGCGCGGGACTCCTTGCCCTGCAGGTACCCCTTCGAGCACGGCGGGCGGTTGTACGGAGGATCGGGCTCGCGTCCGACCAGCAAGATTGTGCCGTCGGCGCCCGACTCCCTCAGCCAACGGGCACAGTTGCCCGACGCCAGCCCGCCGCCGACCAGGAGGTAGTCGACGTGGCGGTCGGCCATCAGGCAGCGGCGTTCGAGCCGATCGGCGCGAACTGAGGCGTGATCTGGCCTTCGAGGCCTGGATCGAGGATCAGCAGCACCTGGTCCCCGCCCTGGATCACCGAGTCGGCCTTCGGGACGAACCCCGAGCCGTCGCGGAGTACGGAGATGATCAGCGAGCCATCGGGGAGCGGAACGTCCTGGACCCGCCGGCCGGCCGCCGGAGATCCGGCCACGACCTCGACCTCGATGATCTCGAGATGCTCCTCCTCGAGCGCGAGCAGCTGGATCAAGCCGTACTCCGGCACCTCGTGCTCGATCAGGCGGAGAATCAGGTCGGTCGCTGAAACCGCGGGCTGCACCCCGAGCAGCCTGAAGTGCTGAAGGTTGCGGGGGTTGTTGACCCGGGCCACGATCCTCGTCACGCCGAACTTCTCCTTGGCCATCTGGCAGATGAGGATGTTGTCCTCGTCGTCCCCGGTGACTGCGATCACGAGGTCGGCTCGCTGGATACCGGCTCGCTCGAGCACCCACAGCTCGGTCGCGTCGCCGTACTGAACCGCGTGCTCGAGCTCCTCCTCGACGACCCGGTATCGGCCGTGGTTGGACTCGATCAGCGTTACCTCACGCTCCTTGGCGATCAGCTCTCGCGCGAGGTTCCACCCCACCTTGCCGGCTCCCGCGATTATCACGTACACGTCGTCGCCCCCGTTATGAGCTCAGCGCCATCGCCGAGGCTTGGTCGATCGCCTGCTGCGTGGGACAGATGGTAAGCAGGCCCTGCTCGCCGTACCAGGCCGCCCGGCCAGGGTCGGCGACTCGCACCACGACGCGCGGGACGTTGAACCGCCGCTGGGCGATCTGCGCGATCACCAGGTTGGTGTTGTCACCGCTCGTGGCGGCAATGAACACATCGGCGTCCTCCACGCCCGCCTCGAGCAGCGCGTCGATCTCGAGCGCGGTCCCCACGGTGAACCGGCCGCCCGCGTCCTCCCAGGTAGTCGATTGCTCCTTGTCGAGCCGCTCGTGCGAGAGCGGATCGCTGTCGAGAACCGACACAGTGTGGCCTGCATCCAGGGCGCGTTTTGCGACCGCGGAACCAACTCGCCCACAGCCAACGATCAGTATCAGCATTGCCTCCCCCACTCTAGACAGGTTTGTGCAAACACGCTCCGGTGCGAGCTCCGGTGCGTGCCCCGTCGGGGGACGGCGACGGATACGAGGATCGGGCCGCGATCGAAGTTCGCCGCAAGTCCCCCGAGCGGTGCACGCACCTGCGCAGCCATCCCGAGCGGGCGGGCCCGCTCGCCGACTGGCTCGAGCAGCACCCAGGGGACCACGACTAGGGCTGGAGGAGCAAATCGCTGGAGCGTTCGCTCGGCTGGGCCGCGGAGGTTGCGCACGCCACCCGGGGACTTGTGGCGACCCTCGATCACCAGCCGTCCCTCGGCCACCCCACCGTCTCCCGGAGGCGTGGGCAACCTCCGCGGCTTACGTAATGATCGGAATGATCAGCAGCGCGACGATATTGGCGACTTTGATCATCGGGTTGATCGCCGGACCGGCGGTGTCCTTGTAGGGGTCGCCGACGGTGTCGCCGGTGACAGACGCCGCATGAGCCTCTGAGCCCTTGCCGCCGTAGGCGCCGTCCTCGATCAGCTTCTTGGCGTTGTCCCAAGCGCCCCCGCCGGCGGTCATCGAGATCGCCACGAACAGGCCGACGACGATCACGCCGATCAGCAGCCCGCCGAGCGCCTCGACGCTGATCAGGCCGACCACGAAGGTAAAGACGATCGGGATCAGCGAGGGCAGGATCATCTCGCGCTGTGCCGCCCTTGTCACCAGGCCGACCGCGGCGCCGTACTCGGGCATCTCGGTCCCGTCCATGATCCCGGGCTTCTCGCGGAACTGCCTGCGCACCTCCTCGACCACTGCTCCGCCGGCGCGCCCGACCGCTTCGATCGCCAGCGACGCGAACAGGTAGACCATCATCCCCCCGACCAGCAGCCCGATCAGCACAGCCGGGTTGCCGATCGAGAAGTCTGCGCTCACGTGGCGGTCGCTCAGCTCACGCTCGAAGGCGTTGAACAGCACGAGGGCGGCCAGCGCCGCGGAGCCGATCGCGTATCCCTTCGTAACGGCCTTCGTTGTGTTGCCGACCGCATCGAGCGGGTCGGTGACATCGCGGACCTCCTGGGGCAGGTCGGCCATCTCGGCGATGCCGCCGGCGTTGTCGGTGATCGGGCCGAACGCATCTAGCGCAACGATTAGCCCGGTCAAGGACAGCTGGGCCATCACCGCAACGCCGATGCCGTAGATGCCGTTGGCGCCGCCGCCGGCCAGCTTCCAGGAGCCCAGAATGCCCATGGCGATCACGATCGCAGGCGCTGCGGTGGCCTGCGCACCGCCGGCGAGCCCCTGGATGATGTTGGTGGCGTGGCCGGTCTGCGATGCCCTTGAGATCTTCTTGACCGGTGAGAAGCGGGTCGAGGTGTAGTAATCGGTGATCACGAACAGGCATGCGGTCACGCCGATTCCGATCAGCGAGCACAGATAGAACTTCCACCAGTGGGGTGCGGCCCCGCCGGTCTTGAGGGTGACGTTGCGCATCATCCAGTAGGTCACCGGAATGAACGCAAGCGCCGCGAGCCCGCCCGACAGGATCAGGCCCTGATACAGCGCACGCTCGACGTTGCCGGCCCTCGAGCGCACTGCAAACGTCCCGATGATCGACGCGACGATCGAGACCGCCCCAAGCACGAGCGGAAACAGCGCGACGGCGGACTGCTGATTGAACAGCAGTACCCCGAGCAGCATGACCGCGACCGCCGTAACCGCGTAGGTCTCGAACAGGTCGGCCGCCATGCCTGCACAGTCGCCTACGTTGTCGCCCACGTTATCCGCGATGACTGCGGGATTGCGTGGATCGTCCTCGGGGATCCCGGCCTCGATCTTGCCAACGAGATCGGCGCCGACGTCGGCCGCCTTGGTGAAGATCCCTCCGCCGAGCCGGGCGAACACCGAGATCAGCGAACCGCCGAAGCCCAGGCCGATCAGCGCGTCGACGGCGTGCCGCTGGCTCTCGCCGGCGATCGCTGTGAGCACGCCGTAGTAGCCGGCGACACCCAACAGGGCGAGGCCCACGACCAGCAGTCCGGTGACGGCGCCCCCGCGGAATGCGACTGCCAGGGCACGGGATACCCCTGAGCGGGCGGATTCCGCCACCCGCGCGTTCGCTCGCACCGAGACGTTCATCCCGATGTAGCCCGCGGCGGCGGACAGCAGCCCACCGATCGCAAATCCGATCGCGACCCGGATGTTCTGCACCGGAATCAGGACAATGAACAGAACAACGCCAACGCCCGCAATCGTCGTGTACTGGCGGTTCAGGTACGCGCGGGCGCCCTCCTGGACGGCAAGGGAGATCGAGCGCATACGCTCGTTTCCGGGTGAAAGTGCCAGAAGAGCTCGCGAGGTAACCGCGCCGTACACGAGCGCAGCGGCGGCGCACACGAGGGCGATGACGACGCCGTGGTGCGTCAGGAAGCTGGACAAGGAGGTCCTCCGGAGGAAGTTGGCTTTCGGCTCAGGGCGGCCAATAACCGCGAAAAGGCCGCCGCCCGTGCTGGTGGAGCGGAGGCCCGGCGGGTGAGTCTAGCGCGCCCGGACGCTCCGCGTGCCAGTGACGACCGCCAGCAGGACCGGCGAAACGCGTGCTCGAGCCGAGCCGCGCCGCGGACCCGATCCTCTCACCGCTGCCCGGGCACCCACAGCCGGCCGCTGCGTTGGGCAGGCCCGGCCTCGCCAGGCTTCGGCGGCTGCGAGTCGGCGGGCTCGGACTGCCCAGGCTCAGGCGCTCCGGGCTCCCGTCCCGGTTCCCCGGCGCCAGGGGGCTCACCGGCGCCAGGGCCCTCGCCGGCCTGCTGGCCGCCGATCCTCACGAACGCCAGTTGAAGCTGCGACAGCGCGCTGCGGATCTGACCGATCTGCTCTGGAGCCGCCTGTTCGAGTAGCGGCATCAGCACCCGGATCGACTCGATCGCCATGCGCACCTGGCCGGGGTCGCGTTCGCCCTCGGTTCCGGGTGACAGCCCGGTTCGCCGCATGCCGAGATTCACCATTGCCACGACGTGCTCGAGCAGCAGGTGCTCGATGCGGAGCTGGCGCATCTCGGCCTCGTAGGCGGCGCGCAGCTCTTCCTCGGTCGGGTCCGGACGGCCGGCGCCTCCTGGGGTGTCACCGGGCATCGTGCTCATCTCATCATCTCCCCGACGGCGTCACTTCGACCTCGCCTGCAGGATACGTTTCGCGTGCCTCCGCTACGACGGCTCCGTAGGCTTCGTGCAGGGTCATCCCCGCCTCGATCATCTGGCGCTGTCGCTGGGCCCCGTTGAGTACTGGAAACGCAACGTCGATCCCCAGCTCGGCGCGCGCCGGTGCGGTCCACTGAAGAAGGCGCTCGATCGCTTCTGCCGCAGGGTACGTCTCGCCACGCTCGAGATCGATCAGCTCGCCGTCGAGCCCGTAGCGCACGGCGCGCCAGACGTTCTCCTCGATCAGCCGCCGCGGCGGATCCTCGAACGGCAGGCTCGCGTCGTGATCCCGTGCAGCCTGCGCGACGCAGCTGACCATCAGCGCCTCGAGGGCCTCCGACTCCGACGCCGTCGCCTGCGCGTCGCAGATCCGCACTTCCACAGTGCCGAATGCGGGGTGGGGACGGACCGACCACCAGACCTGCGTGTACTCGACGATCGAGCGAGTTCGCACCAGGAAATCGACGTACTCGGCGAACGCGCCCCAACCGCCGAACGCATCCGGCACGCCACAGCGAGGAAAGCTCTTGGTGAATATCTGGGTGCGCGCGCTGTGCAGGCCGGAGTCACGCCCGTCGAGGAACGGCGAGTTGGCCGAGATCGCCAGCAGCAACGGCAGGACCGCCCGCAGGCGATCGCAGACGAGAACCGCTCGGTCAGCGCCCCGGATGCCCACATGGGCGTGAACGGAGAAGGTGTTGTTGCGCCACGCCACGTACTTCAGACCCTCCTCCACCCTCCTGTAGTGATCGGTGTCGATGATGTGCTGCTCGCGATAGTCAGCCCACGGATGCGTGCCCGTCGCTCCGAGCGCCATACCGAGATCGGCCGCTCCCGCGAACAGCCGGCGGCGGCAGTCGCGCTGCGCGGCGGTCGCGCTCGCGAGATCCTCCCCCCTGCCGGAGCGAATCTCGATCTCGGAGGAGATCAGCTCACCGGAGATCGATGAGGCCAGGACGGGGTCGCTCGCAGCGGCGTCTCGCAGCTCCTCGAAGCGCTGGACGAGCCCGAGCTCCTCGGGGTGAAGTAGCGCAAACTCCTCCTCCAGGCCGACAGTGAAGTCGGTGGACGCGTCGAAGGCCGCGCGAGCCGTGTCCATGTCGAAGTCCACGTAAGGGCGGGGATCAGGTGAGGTAGAAGTAGAGGGCGTACAGCAAGTCCACGGCGGGACTCGAGGTGTGCACGGTTACCTCAGGCGGGACATGCAGCAGTGCGTCCGAGTAGTTGAAGATGATCTTGACACCGGCTTCCACGAGGTCATCGGAGAGCTCCTGTGCGGCGGCGGATGGGACCGCAAGCACTGCGACCACGATGTCCTCCTCGTCGATCACCTTGCTCATCTCGGAGTTGTGGCGGACGGGCAGCGGTCCGATCTGAGCACCGACCTTGGACTCGTCGGAGTCGAACACCGCGACGACTCGGAATCCGTGGTCAGCGAAGATGTCGGAGGTCGCGATCGCGGTTCCCAGGTGCCCGGCGCCGAACAGCGCGATGTTGTGCTGGCCGGAGGTCCTCAAAATCTTGCGGATCTGCGTGACCAGCGACTCGACGTTGTAGCCGACCCCGCGCTTGCCGAACTTGCCGAAGCCCGAGAGGTCCCGGCGGATCTGGGTGGAGTTCACATGGGTGTAGTCCGCGAGCTCCTGCGAGGAGATCGTCTCCTTGCCGATCTTCCGTGCCTGAGTTAGGACCTGCAGATAGCGCGACAGGCGTGCCGCGACGCCAAGCGAGAGCCTCTCGACAGGCCTCTCAACGCCAGGCTGCGCTAGCTCGGTGCCGCGCCCGACCGTGTAGCTCATCCCGACCCCACAATACCGAGCCGGTGCTCCAGCTCGGCCTCGTCGACGAACAGCTCGAAGGCCTCCACACCATCGATCGTAACGACCGGGATCCGCTCCAGATAAGCGAGTGCAAGCGCCTCGTCCTCGTCGATGTCTCGCTCTCGGAGCTCGAACCCACGCCGCTGACGGACGCGCTCGAGGATCTCGCGTGCCTCCTCGCACAGGCAGCAGTCCTCGCGGCCGTAGAGCACCACCACGGTCACGTTCGCACGAACCTCCGCTCGCCGGACGCGTAGACGTCGAGGTCGAGGTACTCGGGGTATGACAGCGGCTCGACGAACCTTGCGGCGCTGCCGATCATCGCGGCATTGTCCGTACAGAGCTCCATCGGCGGCACCTCGAGCGGCACGCCCAGCTCCCTGAGCCGCGACCTCAGCACCCCGTTGGCGGCGACTCCGCCGCCGATCGCGAGGCGCTCGAGGCCCGTCTGTTCGAGCGCCCGCGTAGCTCGGAGCGCCAGCGCTTCGACGATCGCCCGCTGGTAGGACGCGGCCAGGTCCGCGCGGCGCCTGGTCGTCTCCCCCTCGCCGAGGTCGCGAATGCGGTACAGCAGTGCTGTCTTCAGCCCGGCGAACGAGAAGTCGAGCCCCGGCATCCCGCGCCCGGCGGGGAACGCGAACGCTTCCGGGTCGCCGTCCAGGGCGAGGCGCTCGAGCGCAGCGCCCCCTGGGTAGCCGAGCCCGAGCAGCCGCGCGCCCTTGTCGAACGCCTCGCCCGCGGCGTCGTCGAGGGTCTGCCCGATCACCTCGAACTCGGGCCCTCGGTCGCTCACGCGCGCCAGCAGGGTGTGGCCACCGCTCGCTATCAGGCTGAGAAACGGCAGCTCGAGCGGGACGGGGCCGAGGAATGTCGCCGCGACATGACCGTGCAGATGGTCCACGGGAGCAAGGGGCAGGCGATGCGCGGCCGCGATCGCCTTGGCGGACGCCACGCCGACGAGCAGCGCCGCCACCAACCCCGGTCCGCAGGTGACGGCGACGAGATCGAGGTCTTCAAATGATGCTCCCGCACGCGTGAGCGCGTCGTCGAGCACGCTCCCGATCCCTTCGAGGTGGTGGCGGGAGGCGATCTCGGGCACGACACCGCCAAAACGATCGTGGACCCCCTGCGAGGAGATCACGTTGGCCAGGATCTCGCCGCCCTCCGTGACGACCGCCGCGCAGGTGTCGTCACAGCTCGTCTCGATCGCGAGGATCACCGCTGAGAGCCCTGGGCGGGCGCGGCCTCGCGGGTGCGCCACATGATCAGCGCATCCTCGCCCGTGTCTCGGTAATAGCGTCGCCGCGTGCCTGAGCTGCGAAAGCCGTAACGCTCGTAGAGCGCGATCGCCGGAGCGTTCGATGGGCGGACCTCCAGGGTGTACTGCTCGCTCTGGCCCGCTCGCTCGAGCATCTCGCTCAGCAGTGCGCCCGCGATTCCCCGGCGCCTGGACACGGGGTCGACCGCGAGGTTCATCAGATGCCACACGTCGGCGTAGCGGGAGCACACGAGGTATCCGGCCACGCCATTCCCCCATGCAGCCGCAAGGCACACCCCACCCGGCTTCGACAGCTCCAGCACGAACATCGCCAGCGACCACGGGCTCGGAAAGGCGCGTCGCTCGATCGCGATGACCCGCGGCAGATCGGAATACGCAAGGGGTCGGATGACGGGCGCTGCGGTCATTTGTCAAGAGCTATCTCGGCATCGGGACGACGCAGGTATGCCGGCCTGACTTCCGCGAGATCACCGTCGGGGATCTGCCGCGCGAGCCGGCAGTGGTTGATGGCGGTGACTCTGTGGAGCTCGGAGTCGTCCTCTGGGACCGACACCCCCGAGGGCTCGAGAACCTCCCGAAATTCTACTGCGCCCTCACCAATCGTCAGCGTCGACGGGCCAACCCGGCGGGCGATTTCGCTGAGCGCGTGAGGTCCGGCCACGGTTGCACCGACGAGCGCCTGGGGCGCGCCGGCCGGCCGGCCACTTAGCGAACCGCCGGGCGACGTCCCGCGCAGGTCGCTCACACGCCAGGCAGCCACGAACGCCTCGCCACGGCGAGCGTCGAGCACTGTCAGCACGACGTCGGTTCCAGCGCGGTCGCCGCACGCGAGGGCGTTCACCGCCAGTGACTGCAGCGTGGGAACGCCGACAAGCGGAATGCCTCGGGCCTGGGCCAGCGCCCGAGCGCTCGCCACGCCTACGCGCAGCCCGGTGAACGTCCCGGGGCCGACTCCGACCGCGAGACGATCGACCTCCTCCCAGGCGACTCCACCAAGCTCGAGGAGCTCGGCGATCATGGGCATCAGCCGGGTCGTGTGGCGAGGCCGCTCCCCGCGGGCAGGGTCGTCCCGACGCTCGACCGGCTCCGCGGAGCCGGTCGACAGTGCGACTGTCGTTGCGCGCGTCGCCGTGTCGAACGCGAGGATCGTCATATCTCCTCGATCGAGACGATCCGCCGATCGCCTCCAGCGTGGGCAATGCTCACGCGCGCCACGAGCAGCGCGTAGCTGCGCAGGGCGTCGATGTTGCGGGGCCACTCGACGAACGCGATTGTGTCCGGCCGCAGGTAGTCAGCGAGCAGCTCGGGGTCCTCAGCATCGAGGTCCTCAACCCTGAAGAGATCGACGTGCGCGACCGGGGGCGAGCTCGGATAGCGCTGACCGATCGTGAACGTCGGACTGGTGACCGGGGTCGTCACCCCGAGCGCCCGGCAAGCGCCACGCACGAAGGTCGTCTTCCCCGTGCCGATCTCCCCTTCGAGCAGCACGGCGTCGCCCGGGCTCAGCTCGAGCGCCAGCCTCGAGCCGAGCGCCTCGGTCTGCGACGGGCTCGCGGTGCGATGGCGGCCGAGCGGCCCGATCTGGGATCGACTCGGCATCCGATGGCGGCCGAGCGTGCCCGCCTTCGCTGGTCGTGAGGTCTTATCGCTGCTGGGCACCGGATTGCCACTGTAGAGCAGCGATTTTCGGCTGCCAGTCGCGATCCCCGTGCCCCGTTCGCTACCGTCAGCCGCACCATGACCGAGCCCGAGACCCAGTCGGCCGTGGGTCGCTTCGCTGGCCTGAAGCGCCGCTACGAGCCGCGCATCGCGGCGCTGCGCGGATCGGAGACCGCCAAGGCCGGGGGACTGGCTGGAGCGATGATCGTCAACAACGTCATCGCGCTCGGATCGACTGTGGTGTTCGCGCACCTGCTGCACAAAGAGCGCTACGGCTTTCTGGCAGCGCTGGTCAGTTACTTCCTGATCCTGTCGGTGGCCGGACAGGCGATCCAGGTGGCGACGGCTCGCGAGGGCGTGTTGGGCCATCTCGGAGTCGGTGCGGGCCTCACCGACACCCTCAAGCGATGGACCCGGACGATGGCGCTGTTTACGCTCGGGATGACCGTCGTCTCGGTCCTGCTCCGCGTGCCGATCGCGGACGCGGTCGGCGTGAAGAAGGACGTGTGGGCCGCTGCGATCGGGCTGCCCGCGGGATGCATGTGGCTCGAGCTGTCGATCCTACGTGGCGCGCTTCAGGGCGTGGGCGACTATCGCAGCGTCGGGTTCAGCCTGATGGGCGAGCAGGGCGTGCGCCTGATCATCGGCACAGTGCTCGTGCTCGCTGGTCTCAGCGTCACGGGCGCGTTCCTGGCCACCCCGGTGTCGCTTGTCGCGATGAGTGTCTACTGCGTGATGCAGCTTCGGCGATACGCGCGATCGGCCAAGCCGGGCTCATCGAGCGAGGCGCAACGCGCCGCGACGATCGGGCTCGGCGCCCATATCCGGCAAGCGTGGGCGCCGATCGCGGGGCTGATCGTGATCGCGGTGCTTCAGAACATCGACATCATCGCCGCGAATCATCGGTTCACCGGAAACGTCAAGAGCTCGTATGCGGCGACGGCGGTCGCGGCCAAGGTCCTCGTGTGGGTCGCGATCGGCGCGGGCTTCTATGTCGTGCCGGAGGTCTCGCGCCGGCGTGCCGCAGGTGAGGACACGCGCCCGGTGCTGGCCCGGGCGCTGGGAATCATCCTGGCCTGCTCAGTCCCCGTGCTGCTGATCTTCGCGTTTGGCGCCAAGCCGCTGCTGCGGCTGGCATTCGGCGCCGATCGGACGCTCGCCTCGAATTCGCTGCTGATCCTGGGAATCGCGTTCACGGTGCTCGCCTGTACCTACCTGGCGATCCAGTACATGCTCGCTCAGCGCCGGACCGGCTTCCTGCTGTTGCTTGGCCTGGTGGCGATCGCTGAGCCCGTGCTGCTCCTGCAGGCCCCGCGCAAGCCCGCCGCGTTCGCGACGGTGGTCCTCGCGGTCCAGGCGGTCGCTGCGATCGTGGCGTTCACGTTTGCGATCTGGCGAGACAAGCCGCCCCCGAAACCAGCCGCGCCGGATCCGCCCGGGAACCGCGAGGCCGAGGCCCTGCCTCTCCCGGTCGAGGCCCAATGGAGGCAGGTCAGAGGCCTAGAACAGCCCCAGCTGAGCCGCGACCTCGAGCTGGTCGCCCCGCGTCGCTTCAGGCTCATCGACCAGCTCCTCGCGGCCGGGAAGCTCCTCGGGCTCGGGAACCGGCTCGAGGGCGGGCGGCTGGTCGGGCGCCCCCAGGGCCAGCAGCTGCGGAATCCGCTGAAAATCGGCCCGCAGCGTCGCGAGCATCGACGGCGTGTAGAGCGCCGCGGCCGGGTGGTAGAGCGGATACAGGCGGACCGCGCGCGAACCGACGATCCGCACCTCCTCGCGGCCGTGTAGGCGAGAGATGCCAGCGGAATCCGCCCGCAACAGCTTCGTCGAGAAGTTCCCAAGGGTGCAGATCACGGTGGGCTCGATCAGATCCACCTGCTTGCGTAGGTAGGGCTGGCACGACGCGATCTCGTTCGGGTGCGGGTCCCGGTTGCCTGGAGGGCGGCACTTCAAGGTGTTACAGATCCACACGTCCGTGCGCTCGAGTCCGATCTCTTCGAGCAGCGTGTCGAGCAGCTTGCCCGCCTGCCCGACGAACGGAAGGCCCAGGCGATCCTCGTTCGCGCCGGGGGCCTCGCCGATGAACATCAGCTCGGCGTCGGCGTTCCCGGCGCCGAACACCACGTTTGTCCTGGTCTGGTGAAGCGGACACCGAACGCATCCCTTCGCTTCTTCATAGACCGACTTCAGCTCTTCACGGCGCTCGGCGGCTGTTGCCACGCCACGATGGTAGACACGACGCCTGACGCTCCGCGGGGGCCGGATCCTTCGATCCTCGCAATAAGCGCGTTTGATGGGATGCCGAGATTGAAGGGGTATGCTGAATGTGAGGCCATCGCGCTCGAACGCGGACGGACCTCGAATACAAGCACTTCAATTCTTCACCAAGCCGACCGGTATCTCACATGCGGGAACTGGAACGGGATTCCTCAGCGAGCGGTGCTGCGCGCGGATTGACGATCGTGGGCGCAGGCCGGCTCGGTTGTGCATTTGCAGACTCGCTGAGGGCCGCCGGCTACCAGATCGCTGGACCGCTCGGGCGGGGCGCTGACGGCGCCGGCGCCGATGCCGTGCTGCTGTGCGTGCCCGACGCCGAGATCGCAGCCGCCGCCTCACTGATCGCGCCTGGCCGCCCGGTCGGTCATTGCTCCGGCGCGACGGGGCTTGCGGTCCTGGCCCCACATGAGGCGTTCTCGCTGCACCCGTTGATGACGGTCACCTCGCGGGGCGCATCGTTCGCGGGCGCGGGCGCGGCGATCGCCGGCGGCACCGGGCGGGCCCTGGGCATTGCCGCCGAGCTGGCCGGCGCCCTCGGGATGCACGCCGTCGAGGTGCGCGAGGAGGATCGGGCCGCATATCACGCCGCCGCGTCGATCGCGTCGAACTTCCTGGTCACGCTCGAGGCCGCTGCCGAGCGACTCGCCGGCACCGCCGGCGTCGCCCGCGAGCTGCTGGTGCCACTGGTTCGAGCGACGGTCGAGAACTGGGCCTCCCTCGGGCCACAAGGAGCCTTGACGGGCCCGGTCGCGCGCGGAGACGAGGTGACGGTCTCGCGTCAGCGCGAGGCCATCGTGGACCGGGCGCCCGACCTGGCCACACTGTTCGATGCGCTGGCTGACGCTACGCGCTCGGTTGCGCTTCGCCGAGAGGGTCAGCCGGCATGAGGACGATCCGCGCGATCGCCGAGCTCCGCCAGGCCCTCGCCGGCCCGCGCCGGGAGGGACGGTCAATTGGTCTCGTGCCGACGATGGGAGCGTTTCACGAGGGGCACCTCTCGCTGATACGCCGTGCCCGGACGGAGTGCGACGTCGTCGTCGTGTCGCTGTTCGTCAACCCGGCTCAGTTCAACGAGGAGGCCGACCTCGCTGCCTATCCGCGCGACGAGCGGCGAGACGCCGAGCTTGCGGAGCGCGAGCGCGTCGACTACCTGTTCGTGCCCTCCGCGGAGGAGATGTATCCGGCGGGGTTTGCGACCACGGTTTCCGTGGGCCGCGTGACGGAGATGTTCGAGGGCGCCCACCGCGGCCGCTCGCACTTCGACGGCGTCACCACGGTGGTGACCAAGCTCTTGAACATCGCGTCCCCCCACGTCGCGTACTTCGGAGGCAAGGACGCCCAGCAGGCGGTTGTCGTGCAGCGGCTCGCGCGTGACCTCGACATTCCCGTGCGAATCGAGGTGTGTCCCACCGTCCGCGAGCCCGACGGACTCGCTCTCTCGAGCCGGAACGTCCTTCTCAGCCCGGATGAGCGCAACCGAGCCAGGGCGCTTCACCGAGCCCTGCGCGCCACCGCGTCGGCGGTCGATGCAGGAGAACGAGATGCCGTCGCAGCCAAGGCTGCCGGCGTCACGGAGCTCGAGGCCGCAGGCGTGCGGCCCGACTACTTCGAGCTCGTGCGGGCGCCCACCCTCGAGCCGGTGAACCGGATCGACGGCGACATCCTCGCGCTGGTCGCAGCTCGCGTTGGCGCGGTACGCCTGATCGACAACGAGCCAATCACCCTGAACACCAACCACGCGCGAAGCCCCTCGAAGAGCAACCACCGCGCATCAACCACGCCCCGAAGGAGCTGAAGCCGATGTCCGCTACCCCCCGCAGTCCTGTCCCGCAGGACCTCGAGGCGCCGCTGCCGATGACCCTGCCTCGGCTTGCGGAGAAGAAGCGCCTTGGCGAGCGCATCGTGATGGTCACCGCCTACGACTATCCGTCGGCCCAGGTGGCGGAGGCGGCGGGCGTCGACGTCGTGCTCGTCGGCGACTCCGCCGCGATGACGGTGCTCGGCTACTCGACCACCGTGCCCGTCCGGATCGACGAGATGCTGATGCTCGCGGCGGCGGCTCGGCGCGGGCTACAGACTCCGATGCTGATCGGTGACCTTCCGTTCGGCTCGTATGAGGCCTCCGACGAGCTCGCGATCGCGACCGCGCAGCGGTTCATAAAGGAGGCCGGCTGCGACGCGGTCAAGCTCGAGCGCGGCGGGACGAGCGTGCAGCGCGCCCGCGCCATCGTCGAGTCCGGCATTCCGGTCATGGGACACGTCGGCTTGACACCGCAGACGGCGACGGCGCTCGGGGGCTATAAGGCTCAAGGCCGAACCGCCGAGCGCGCCATCGGTGTGGCCCGGGATGCGATCGCTCTCCAAGCGGCCGGCTGCTTCTCGATCGTGTTCGAGGCGATCCCGGCGGCCGTCGCGGCCGCGATCATGGAGCGGCTCGAGGTACCGGTGATCGGGATCGGCGCGGGGCCCGAGACCGACGGTCAGGTGCTCGTCTTCCACGACCTGCTGGGCATCTACGACGGACACGCGCCACGCTTCGCCAAGCGCTACGGCGAGCTGAGGGCGCAGATGGTCGCCGGTGTCGCCGAGTACGCAGCGGAGGTCCGAAGCGGCGCATTCCCGAGCGCTGAGCACACCTACTCGATCGACGACGAGGAGCTCCATCAGTTCCGGGCTGGACTCGCCGAACTCGCCTGAGTCACCCGCGAGGCACGTGAGGCGAATACCATCGGAACGTGCCTCGCCTAGGGAACGTCCTAGCGCCACACGACAGGCTCTACTTCGAGCTGTTCGAGCGCGCCGGGAAGAACATGCATCAGGCGACGACCCTGCTCGACCAGCTGCTCTCCGAGTATCCGGACCACAAGGAGCTCGCCGCTGAGATCCTCGACTGCGAACACGAAGGCGACCACATCGTCCACGACATCTATCAGCGCCTCAACCAGACGTTCGTCACGCCGTTCGATCGCGAGGACATCCTCTCGCTCGCCTCGGCGGTCGACGACGTCGTTGATTACACCGAGGAAGTTGCCGATTACCTCGGCCTGTACCGGATCGAGGCGCCCACGGACCAGTCACTAGCGCTCGCGCGGGTCCTCAAGGCGGCGACGGCGCATCTCGCCGAGGCGATGCCGAGGCTCCGCGGCTTCCGCGACCTGTCGGAGCAGACGATCGAGGTTCACCGGCTCGAGAACGAAGGAGACAGGATCGTCCGTGAGGCGGTCGCGTCGCTGTTCGACGGCGGAATCGATCCGATGGTCGTGATCCGCTGGAAGGACCTCTACGAGCGCCTCGAGGCCGCGATCGACGCCACAGAGCGCGTAGCGAACGTCCTTGAGAGCATCGTCATCAAAAACTCGTAGGTGGGCCTCATGCCGCCCCGAGGCCACCTCGAAGCCCGGGCCGCAACTCGGACGGGTGCCGAGCCCCCTGGCAGCCCGTGCAGTACGTTGATCGCATGACGACACAAGCGACGACACAACCAATCCCCGTCCGACTCGACGTCGACAGCCACGCCGCAATCTTCATGCGCGCGATGGCTCATCTGGACAATGCAGCGACGAAAGAGCTCGATCGAGTTGACTTCGAGCACCGGCTCCGCGAGCTGGTCCGCATCCGCGCTTCGCAGATCAATGGCTGCGCCTACTGCATCGACATGCACACCAAGGATGCTCGCGCGATCGGGGAGACCGAGCAGCGTCTGTATGGGCTCACGGCCTGGAGCGAGACGCCGTACTTCTCGGACCGTGAGCGCGCTGCACTGGCGTTCACGGAGTCGGTGACGTTGCTCGCCTCAGACCACGTGCCAGCCGCGGCCTATGAAGCCGTCGCCGCGCATTTCAGCCCCGATGAGATCGCTGCGTTGCTCAGTCTGATCGTCGCAATCAACGCATGGAATGCGATCGGCGTGAGCACGCGGGCCTGGGAACCCGGCTCCTACCAGCCGTGAGTATCAGCCGGGCGGCGCTCGGCCGCATCAGGCCACGGTCGGGTCGAACTCGCCGCCGGCCTCCTGCGCGACTGGGTAGTCGATCGTTCTGAGCACGCGCGCGGGCACACCCGCCGCAATCGAGAAGGCGGGAATGTCGGCGGTGACGACGGAGTTCGCTCCGATCACGCACCGCTCGCCGATCGTCACTCCGCTCGTGACGACCACGTTGGCTCCGCACCAGACGTTGTCGCCGATGCGCGTGGGTCCCTTGGTAGTGAAGCCCTGCCACGGAACCGGCCGCACCGCGTCGTCGAACCGGTGGCTCGCGTCCGTGATGAAGCAGCCATTGGCGAACATGCAGTGATTGCCGATGTCGACCAGGTCCAGGGCCGCGACCATGACCCCAAGATTCAGGAACGTCCCAGCTCCGATCCGGATCCTGGCGCTCCCCGGGGCCGTCAGCCACACCCCCGGCTCGAGCAGTGCGTGCGGCCCGATCTCGAGCCGCCCCTCGCGCAGCGCCTCGAGCACGTTGCCGTGCACCGGCCAGCGCACGAACGCCTCGCGGCGCATGAACTCCAAGTGGATCCGGGCCCGGTTCCAGGGCAGCGAGTTGCGCTCGTACCAGCGCCACTTCTGCGCCCACAGCTTGGCCCGCGCGTACACGTGACGACGGTAACGCACCGGCCACTCGCAGCCCCCTGGCGCGAGGCCCCGCGTTGAAGTAGGTTAGGGCCGTGGCCCGAGGGAGGATCGCAGCCGCGCTAGCGGCAACTGTGGCGGTCGTGCTGGTGGCCACACCCGCGTCGCCGGCGAAGGCTCCGCCGGCCAGCTTTCAGGTGGGCGCCGCGGAGGTGAACATCACGCCGGCGTACTACTCCCATGGGGCGCCGTTCCCCTCGCCCGTGCCGCCCTCGTGCGTTGCCGGCACGCCCCCGGGCACCACTCCCCAGAAGTATTTCAACGGCATCCGCTACTTCGCGTTCGAGGATCCCTACCACGTCGTCCCGGGCTCGCCGCCGGATGAGTACGACCCGAGCGCGAACGGCGGCGCCGGGGAGCCATTCTGCAAGCTGGATGGAAAGCCGTTCCGCGTCCCCGAATATGGTCATCACGTCGTGGACCCCTCGAAACGCTACGAGGGCATCTACCTCGCCGGAGGCAACGGACTGAACCGCACGGCGAAGGCGACCATCGCCGGCAACCCCTTGCAAGCGCAGGCGATCGTGTTCGGACGGGGCTCGAAGCGCGTCGCGCTCGTCGAGCTCGACAGCATCGGCACGTTCAACGCCGATTACCAGCGGATCCGCGACCTCGTGGCTCGGCAGCGCCCCGACCTCCGGCGGATGCAGGTCGTGATCTCCTCGACCCACAACGAGTCGGCTCCCGACTCGATCGGCATCTGGGGCGCGACGCAGCTCACGACCGGGGTCAACCACCTGTACATCAACTGGGAGGTGGCGCGCGTCGCACAAGCGATCGAGCACGCGGCGGACGCCATGCGCCCCGCGCGCCTGAAGATCGGCGAGGCAACGGACCCGAACAACTTCCTGCCGTGCTTTTCGAGCTACCCGTACCTCGCGGACCGCCACATCCACGTGTTACAGGCGGTGCAGAGCGCCGCCCCGCACAAGGCGATCGCGACGATCATGGAGTACGGCATCCACGACGAGACGCTCGGCTTCAGCGGCGAGCCGCCTAGCGATCTCCCGGTCAAGGGGCCGGATGCCGCCAACCCGGAGGGCTACTACCGCCGGGTGATCGCCGGCGACTGGGGCGGGTTCTTCCGGCACGACGTCGAGGCTCGCCTGGGCGGCGTCGCGATGAACATCGCCGGGCCGGTGGGCAGCGTCGAGATGCCCGTGGTGTTCCCGGCCGGCACCAACGTGAGCCGAACCCCCGTGGTGGGACCCGGCCAGCACGCCCCGGCGACCAACGGCGACAGCGCACTCGGCGACTGTGGGCGGACGGCCGAGCTCCCTCCACACTCCTCGCCGCTCACGATCGATCAGCTGACACGGGCGCGGGACATCGCTTCGTTCCTGGCGAAGGACGCGCTGCGGACGCTCGACCACGCGCCGTACGCCTCCCGCACGGCGCTGTCCGTCGCCAGCTCCCCGGTGATCACGCTGTCACTCCGCGACAACTCGGCGTTCAACCTGGCCGCCACCTTCGGGCTGTTTCCCGACCGGCCCGTTCTGAAGGGGCCGGGAGGCATCTTCGAGCTCCGGACCCAGGTCTCCGTGATCAGGCTCGCCGATGCCGAGATGATCACGCTGCCCGGCGAGATGTTCCCGCAGGCGACGATTCGCGGCTATTTCGGTCCGGCTGACATGGCCTTCCCCCAGGAGCCGATCACGCCCTGGCTCGCCACCGAGATGAACGCTCCCCACCGGTTCTTCCTGGGCCTCTCGCAGGACATGATCGGTTACCTGATGCCTCCGGGGAACTTCGTCGGCGACTGCATCCAGGACGACGGCATGGGCCACTGCACGCTCACGCAGGCGATGGACGACCCGTGGCACAGTTGGGAGCTGGTCGCCGCCAACGGAGCGAACGACCGCTTCGGCCAGCATCACAGCGACGACAGTGAGTCGCTCGGTCCAGTCGAGACTCAGATCGCCGCCGCCACGCAGCGGCTGCTCGCCGCGACCCCCGACCGAAGCGCGGTCACCCGGCTCGGCCGCTACATCGATCCGAACGGCACCCTCGACCGAAGCCCCCTGAATGGAGCGGTCGGCGTGTGGGTGCTGCCGCCGGGCGAGCACTCGTTCATCCCAGGACACGGCGCGATCTACGCGCTCCCGGGGCGTCGGCTTCCCCGCGGGGTTAAGGCGATCGGGGTGGCGCTCGCGCCGATGGACTACAACGGATTGGCTCAGCGCGCGGTGGCCGATGGGACCGCGGGCGTCCTGCTCGGCTGCTTGCGCCCGCCCGTCCGCCTGTACGTCGACGTGTATCCGGACCTGGGCGGCGCGCTCACTGCCAGCCACGGCGGGGGCACGCAGGTCACACAGCTCCGCTGCGTCCAGGTTGAGCCAGGGCTGCCCTAGGCCGACCCGGGCTACTTCAACGCGGCCGCCGCCCGTGGCCGACGGACCGCGCGGCCGCCGTTGCTCCGCGCTGCCCTCGGCGACGGCTCGAGCACGCTGGAGAGGAAGCCGCCCGTATAGGACTTCGGGTTCGCAGCGACCTGCTCGGGCGTACCGGTGGCCACGAGCGCTCCGCCCTCCTCACCGCCCTCCGGACCGAGGTCGATGATCCGGTCCGAGACCTTGATGACATCGAGGTTGTGTTCGATCACGACCACCGTGTTGCCGGTGCTCACGAGCCGATCGAGCACCTCGAGCAGGAGGTGGATGTCCGCGAAGTGCAGGCCCGTGGTGGGCTCGTCGAGGATGTACAGGGTCCGTCCGGTCGCAACCTTGCAGAGCTCGGCCGCAAGCTTGACCCGCTGCGCCTCGCCCCCCGACAGCGTCGTCGCCGGCTGACCGAGCCGCATATAGCCGAGCCCCACGTCGTTCAGCGTCTGTACTCGCCTGCGGATCTTCGGGATGTGCGCGAAGAACTCGAGCGCCTCCTCGATCGGCATCTCGAGCACGTCGGCGATCGTCTTGCCCTTGAAGCGGACCTCGAGCGTCTCCCGGTTGTAGCGCTTGCCATGGCACTGCTCGCACGGCACGTACACGTCGGGGAGAAAGTGCATCTCGATCTTGATCTGGCCATCGCCGCGACACACCTCGCACCGCCCGCCCTTGACGTTGAACGAGAACCGGCCGGGCTTGTAGCCGCGTGCTCGGGCCTCCTGGGTCTTGGAGAACAGCTCGCGGATCTGGTCGAACAACCCGATGTACGTGGCTGGATTCGACCGGGGCGTGCGGCCGATCGGCGACTGGTCGACGGAGATGATCTTGTCCAGCTGCTCGAGCCCGGTGATCCGCTTGTGCGCCCCGGCGCGCTGACGGGTGCGGTGAAGTCTGTTCGCGACGGCCTTGTGAAGCACCTCGTTGACGAGCGTGGACTTCCCCGAGCCCGAGACGCCGGTGACGCAACACAGCACCCCGAGGGGGAACTTGACGTCGATTCCGCGCAGGTTGTGCTGGGAGGCTCCTTCGATTCCGACGTATCCGGCCGGGCGGCGCCGCCGTCGTGGCGTCTCGATCACGCGCGTGCCCGCCAGGAACTGCCCGGTGAGCGACTCCGGAACCCTGGCGATCTCCTTCGCGGTGCCCTCCGCGACGACGTGGCCGCCGTGCTCCCCCGCCCCGGGTCCCATGTCCACCAGATGGTCGGCGGCGTACATCGTGCCCTCATCGTGCTCGACGACTATCACCGTGTTCCCGAGGTCACGCAGGCGCTCGAGCGTCGCGATCAGTTTCGCGTTGTCGCGCTGGTGCAGCCCGATCGACGGTTCGTCGAGGATGTAGAGCACGCCCACGAGCGACGAGCCGATCTGCGTCGCGAGCCTGATCCGCTGCGCTTCGCCGCCCGACAGCGTCGCCGAGGCTCGGTCCATCGACAGGTAGCCGACGCCCA
>CATPBV010000275.1 GCA_955652345.1 uncultured Solirubrobacteraceae bacterium
GCCTGCGCCTGAGGCTCGAGCCGGCCAGGGCCTAGCGCCGCCTATGCGGGAGCTGCTTCCGGGCGAGTACGCCCCGCACAACGCGATGAGCGACCCGGGCGAGATCGCGAGGTTCCACGATCGCTGCAGCGACTTCATGCGCGAGCTGCTTGAAGCCCTTGCGACCGCACCAGGCCGGCCTCGCCCTTTCCCCGAGATCGAGGACTCGATCGGTTGGCCGCGCCGCCGGATAGCGTCGGTTCTCGGGGGCGTCCACCACCTCCGCTACAGGGAGTTCGCGGGGCGCCGTCCGTACCGCTTCAAGGACCCTCGGCGTGCGCTCTCCGGACGTTGGGAGCTGTGGATGGACGGCAGACAGGCGCGGGCCGTGCGCGACGCAGCCGCGGACGCCGCGCCCGCCCAGTCGGGCCGGCGGCAGCGAAGCGGATACGCTCCAGCGCAATGAGCACAGCGCTGATGCACACAACCCACGGGACGATCGAGCTCGAGCTGTTCGACGATGACGCCCCCAAGACCGTCGCAAACTTCCGCAAGCTCGCGAGCGAGCAGTTCTATGACGGGATCATCTTCCACCGGGTGATCGCCGACTTCATGATCCAAGGCGGATGCCCCCAGGGGACGGGCACGGGTGGGCCGGGCTACACGTTCGAGGACGAGATCAACACACGAAAGGTGGTGCGTGGGGCGCTTGCGATGGCCAACGCCGGACCGAACACGAACGGCTCGCAGTTCTTCATTGTGACCGCCGAGAGCGCCCCGTGGCTCGACGGCAAGCACACGGTGTTCGGACGGGTGAGCGCCGGGATGGATGCGGTCGACGCGATCGAGGCACTCCCGGCCGACTCGAGAGATCGGCCGCTCGAGCCGCCGAAGATCGAGTCCGTCGAGCTCGACCCAGCCTAGCGTTGAGCCACGCCTCCGGAGCGCCGCCGCTGGAGGGGGTCCGCGTGGTCGATTTCTCGCGCGTGCTGGCGGGCCCGTACTGCACGATGGTGCTGGCCGACCTCGGCGCCGACGTGATCAAGGTCGAGCGGCCGGGTGTCGGCGACGAGACCCGGTCCTGGGGGCCCCCGTTCGCGGAGGGCGAGGCCACGTACTACCTGGCGGTCAACCGCGGCAAGCGGAGCATCGAGCTCGACCTCAGCGACCCGTCGAGCAGACCGGTGCTCGAGCGGCTCCTCAGCAGCGCCGACGTCGTGATCGAGAACTTCCGTGCGGGCGTGGCGGATCGGCTGGGCCTCGGGTACGACGCGCTCAGGAAGCTGCGCGCCGACCTGATCTACTGCTCGGTCACCGGCTTCGGCTCCGGACGCCGCCCGCGCGACCGGCCCGGATATGACTTCGTGCTCCAGGCCGAGTCGGGCCTGATGAGCATCACCGGCGAGCCCGACGGGCCGCCGATGAAGGTGGGCGTCGCCCTGATCGACGTGCTCTGCGGGCTGCAGGCGGCGACCGGGATCCTGGCCGCCCTGCAAGCTCGCGCACAGACCGGGGAGGGCCGCCGGATCGAGGTGTCACTGCTCGACAGCGCGCTGGCGGGGCTTGTGAACGTCGCCCAAGCGGTGCTCAGCACGGGCGAGGAGGCGCGGCGGTACGGCAACGCCCACCCCAGCATCGTCCCCTACGAGCCGTTCGAGACCGCCGAGGGCTGGATTGCAGTCGCCGCGCCGAATGACGGGCTGTGGGCCGCCCTGTGCGACGTCTGCGGCCGTCCGGACCTCGCAGCCGACGAGCGGCTGTCGACCAACGCAGGCCGTGTCGAGCACCGGGACGAAGTCGCGAGCGCGCTTGCGGAGACTTTCCGGACTCGCGCTGCCGACGAATGGCTGGCCAGCCTGCAGGCGCGGGGTGTGCCGGCCGGGAAGGTGCGAAGCGTCCGGGATGCGTTCGCGGCTGCCGCGCAAGCAGGCGAACCGGCAACGATCGTCGCTCAGCACCCGTCGATCGGAGAGTTGCCGCTGACGCGCAACCCGATCAGGCTGTTCCCGCCGGTGGCAACAGAACCATCGCCGCCGCCGCTGCTCGGGCAGCACACGGCCGAGATCCTTCGCGAGCTCGGCATCGAGAGCTGACGATAGGCCTAAGGTAGCCTTGCCGCCAGGACCAGACGAGAGGCGAGGAGAGGCGATGGCGAGCGCGACGAGGCAGGGGCCGGCAAAGGCGGACGAAGCACCGGCCACGGCGAAGTTCGCCGTCGAGAACCCAGCCACCGGAGATGTGATCACCGAGGTTCCGCTGCTCGGAGCTCGGGACCTGCGGGCGATGGCGCGCGCCGCTCGGGCAGCCCAGCCGGACTGGGAGGCGCTCGGATTCGAGGGTCGGGCGCGCGTGCTGAGGCGAGCCCAGAAGTGGATGCTCGACAACGCCGAGCGCATCATCGGGGTGGTCGTGTCGGAGAGCGGTAAGACCCACGAGGACGCGCAGCTGGCGGACCTCGGCTACACAGTTGCAGCGCTTGGGTTCTGGGCCAGGGAGGCGCCTGACTACCTGTCGGACGAGCGCGTGCCGTCTTGGAACAACCCGGCGACGGCCGGCAAGAGGTTGATCATCCGCTACGCGCCGGTCGGCGTCGTTGGGGTGATCGGTCCGTGGAACTACCCGATCGCGAACTCGTTCGGTGACTGCATCCCGGCGCTAGCCGCCGGCAACAGCGTGATCCTCAAGCCGAGTGAGGTGACGCCGCTCAGCTCGCTGCTGATGGCGGAGATGATGCGCGAGTGCGGCCTACCCGAAGGGGTATTCCAGGTCGCCACCGGCGATGGATCCACGGGAGCAGCGCTGATCGGCGAGGTCGACTGCATGATGTTCACCGGCTCCGCGAAGACCGGTAAGAGCGTGATGAAGGCCGCTGCCGACGCCCTGATTTCCTGCTACCTCGAGCTCGGCGGCAACGATCCGATGATCGTCTGCGCCGACGCCGACGTCGAGCGCGCGGCCAACGCCGCTGCGTTCTATTCGATGAACAACGGCGGCCAGGTATGCATCTCGGTCGAGCGGGTCTACGTCGAGGAGCCCGTCTACGACGAGTTCGTGAGCAGGGTCACCGACAACGTCCGGCGCCTCCGGCAGGGCGCGCCGTCCGGGGTCGGCACGGTCGAAGTTGGCGCGGTGACCTTCCCGCCTCAGCTCGAGATCGTCGCCTCTCACGTGCGCGACGCGCTCGAGAAGGGGGCCAAGGTGCTGGTCGGCGGCCATCCCCGCTCCGGCCAGGGCAGGTTCTTCGAGCCCACGGTGCTGGTCGACGTCGATCACACGATGCGGATCATGCAGGAGGAGACGTTCGGCCCGACGCTCCCGATCATGAAGGTCGCCGACGCCGAGCAGGCGGTGGCCCTCGCGAACGACTCGAGCTACGGCCTACAGGCGAGCGTGTGGACCAGCGACGTCAAGCGCGGCGAGGCGCTGGCCCGCCGGATCGAGGCGGGGGTGGTGTGCGTCAACGACGCGCAGATCAACTACACCGCGCTGAACCTGCCAATGGGCGGGTGGAAGGCGTCGGGACTCGGCACGCGCCACGGCGCCAACGGGATTCGCAAGTACTGCAAGGTGCAGTCGCTGCTGATCACCCGCCGCGCGCTCAAGCGCGAGCCGTTCATGTTCCCGTACCGCGCCGGCCGCACGCTGATGCTGCGCCGGTTCCTACGCCTGCTTTACGGGCGGGGGTCGCGCGATTGACCCAGGGCTCAGATCCCGTGCTCTGAGACTGCAAGCGCACGCTGCGCGATCTCGACCACGCCCTCGCCGAATGACCTGAGGTAGGGATCGTCGGTGGAGCCCGCGATCGCCCGCTTGTAGTTGCCCTCCATGAAGACGACGGCCTTCCACAGCGCCAGGGTCACATACCAGGTCAGGTCGGGTACCGAGCGTCCGGCGCGCGCCTGGTAGCGGTCGATCAGCTCCGCCCGGGTCGGGAAGCCGGGGAGGGAAGTGACCGTGTGCAGCGTGAAGCGCCCCATGTCTTCGCCGGGCTGCAACCAGTGGCTCATCAGGTACCCGAGGTCGGCAAGCGGGTCGCCGATCGTCGCCATCTCCCAGTCGAAGATTGCGATCAGGCGCGCGGGAGCGGCGGGGGCGAACATCGTGTTTCCGAGCCGGTAGTCGCCGTGCACGATCGTCGCGGCCGGCGACTCCGGGAGATTCTCGCGCAACCACTGGGCGAGCTGCTCGACCTGCGGCAGCTCGCGGGTGCGATTGTGCTCCCAGAGCCCGGTGAAGCGCCGGAGCTGACGCTCCGGGTACCCCGTCGGCTTGCCGAACCCCTCCAGACCGGCACGCTGCCAATCGACCGAATGGACTTCGACGAGAGCGTCGATCAGCTCATCAGCGATCCGCCGCCGCTCGCCCGGATCGTCGAGCGCCGGTGGCAGCGAGCTGGTTATCACCTCACCCGCCACGCGCTCCATCACATAGAACGGCGCTCCGATCGTCGCGGCGTCCTCACACACCGCAAGCACGCGGGGGACGCGCGCGGGCGTCGGCTCGAGCGCTCGGAGCAGCCTCGCCTCCCGCAGCACGTCGTGCGCGCTCGGCGGCAGCGGTCCCCGAGGCGGCCGGCGCAGTACAACACCGGTGCTCAGCACGAACGTGACGTTCGAGTGACCTTCGCCGATCGGCGAGACGGTCAGCGTTGCAGGCGCCTCGAGGTCATTCGCGCGCAGGAACTCGATCAGCGGTTCGAGCACCACCAGCGGCTCGCGAGCATTGCCGTCCGCCTCGGTGCGGGTGCGGACGACGTCATCGGGCGCGAGCGGGAGGCTCATCGGAGCCCGGAGCCTACAGCCGGTCATTCGTGAACAAGCGATGAATCCAGCCCGTTCGTGCCACCCCCCACGGGATCGCTGCCAGAATCAATGCTTATGGACGATCACGCCCGGGGCACGGTCCTGGTGGTCGACGACGAGCCGACTATCACAGAGGTTGTCGCGCGCTATCTGGAGCGCGCCGGTTACCGCACGCGGATCGCCGCGGATGGCCCACGCGCGATCGAGATGGCGACGACCCAGCGCCCGGATCTGGTGCTGCTCGATCTGATGCTTCCGGGCCTCGACGGGCTCGAGGTCATGCGCCGGCTGCGAGAGCTCGACCGTGACCGGATTGCGGTGATCCTGCTGACGGCGAAAGGGGACGAGTCAGACCGGGTGATCGGGCTGCGCCTAGGCGCGGATGACTACGTTGTGAAGCCGTTCTCCCCGGCGGAGCTGGTGGCGCGCGTCGATGCCGTTCTCAGACGAATCGACACCTCCCCCGACCAGGAGGCCCCGATCGAGCTCGAAGACATGACGATTGACCCCTCCTCGCGCCAAGTGTTCATCCGCGGCGAGGAGGTCCAGCTGACCCAGCGCGAGTTCGACGTTCTGCTGTTCCTGGCCCGGCATCCCGGGCAGGTGTTCTCGCGAAACCAGCTGATGGACGCCGTCTGGCAGTACTCGTTCTACACCGACACGTCGACCGTCACCGTGCACGTTCGCCGCCTGCGAGCGAAGATCGAGCCCGACCCAGCCCGTCCCCGCCACATCCAGACAGTGTGGGGCGTGGGCTACCGCTTTCAGCCGTAGCGCGTGTCGCTTCGTCCGAGCGTGACGTTCTCTGGGATGGCGCTCGACCGCGCGCCCGCCCAGCGCGCCGATCCACAGTGGCTCGCGCGGCTGTTGCGGGAGCGTGGCACTCGAGCCGTCGCGGCGAGTGCGGAGGGCGTCCTGCTTGACGAGGATCCATCGCCGGCGCTACCACGGGTAGGCCTTCCCGATCCCGAGGCGGGCGAGTCGGATCCGATCCTGCTGGGTCTCGAGGACGGTCGCGCGCTGTTTGCGCTCGACCTCGATGCGGTGCAGTCGCCCGTCCGGGCCTCGCTGCTATCGGGGCGCCGGATCGCAGCGCTGCGCGAGGCGGGAGCCGTCCTGAGCCAGGGCGAGGGAGGTCTTGCCGCCTACCTGATGGCTCTCCTGAACTGGCATCGCCGGCACCCACACTGCTCGGTGTGCGGCGCCGCGACGGCGATCGCGGAAGGCGGGTACTCCAGACGCTGCCCGGCATGCGGCGCGACGCACTTTCCTCGCACCGACCCCGCGGTGATCGTGGCAGTGGGCGACGGCGACCGCGTGCTGCTCGGCCGCCACGCGGGCTGGCCGGCGGCGCAGTATTCGATCCTGGCCGGGTTCGTCTCGCCGGGCGAGTCGCTCGAGGAGGCGGTCGCGCGCGAAGTCCTGGAGGAGGCGGGGATCGAGGTTCGAGACCCCGTGTTCGTCACTTCGCAGCCGTGGCCGTTTCCGTCCTCGCTGATGCTCGGCTTCAAGGCGGACTCGGATGGCAGTGAGCCGACGGCGCGAGATGGGGAGCTCGAGGATGTGCGCTGGTTCACGAGAGACGAGGTTGGGTCCGCGCTGGCTGGGGACACCACCGACCTGCGCCTTCCGCCGAGCGTGTCGATCTCCCGCTTGCTCGTGGAGCTGTGGTGGAACAAGGACCTATAGTTGCGCGTCGTGACGGACACGTTCGAAGAGCTCGATGCGCTGTCGACGAAGGAGCTTCGCCACCGCGCATTCCGGATGGCTCGGGAACGCCACGACCTGAAGTTCTTCTGGGAAGTACTGAGGATGATCCCCGCCGCAGACGAGGCGGAGGGTCGTCCTGACAAGCTGGCCACCGAGGTCGAAGGCATCCACACCTGGCTTGATGACTTCCTCACTCCCGATCACGAGCTGCTCGAAGCGATGCGGCCCGTGTTCATCGACTATCTGAGCAACCACAGCGAGTAGCTCACAGCGGCTCGAGCTCGCACTACCCTCGAACTCAGGCATGCCCGAGTTACCCGAGGTAGAGATCAGCGCACGGCTGATTGGCGCAGCAATCGAAGGCCAGAAGATCGAGAGCGCGCTGGCGCCCGGGATCAATGCCCTGAAGACGTTCGATCCACCCCTCAACGCAGTGGTGGACAGACACGTGGTCGGGCTGAGACGGCGCGGCAAGCTGTTTGTGCTCGAGCTCGAGGACGAGCTCGCGATGCTCGTGCACCTGATGTCCGCGGGGCGCCTGCAGCTGTTCGACTCGCGGGCGTCGCTGCGAGATCGGACCTCACGACTGCTCGTGCGACTGGACGGGGGCCGAGAGCTCCGGCTGCGAGAGTTCGGGACCAAGCAGCGCGCGTGGGTCAAGGTGCTGCGCTCCGACGGCCTCGAACAGGACGAGACGATCGCCGCCCTCGGCCCTGAGGCATGGCCCGACCCGCCGCCCCTCGGGCCACTCCTCGACGAGCCTCGTCCTCTGTATGCAC
>CATPBV010000276.1 GCA_955652345.1 uncultured Solirubrobacteraceae bacterium
GATGCAACCACCGTCAGCTCCAAGCTTGCTCCTGGCTACATCTTCACGGCGAACTTCTATGACCTGACCCAGCATCCGATCATCGGCCAGAGCGGCCCGCTGATCCTCGACAACCAGCTGAAACCTGTCTGGTTCAAGCCCGTGCCGGAAAGTGTCGTGGCCTCCAACCTCAGTCTTCAGTCCTATCAGGGCAAGCCCGCCCTGGCCTGGTGGCAGGGGGTGATCACCGACACGGGCGCCACCACCAGCGGCCAGGACGAGATCGCCAACCAGCACTACCAGACGGTCGCGACGGTGCGGGGAGCGAACGGCTGGATCATCACCCTGCACGGGCTCGCCATCGAGGGCAACACCGCGTGGGTGTCTGCGAACAGGAATGTTCCCCGTGACCTCTCGAGGTACGGCGGCACATACAACGGTGCGCTGATCGACTCTGCGGTGCAGCAGTACGACCTGCGGACCGGCAGGCTGCTGCGCACGTGGGACGCGCTCGACCACGTCCCGCTGAGCGACTCGTACGCGATTGCCCCGACCAACGGCTTCCCGTGGGATGCCTATCACGTCAACTCGATCATGCCGCTCCCTGGCGGCAAGCTCCTCGTGTCGTTGCGCAACACCTGGGCGGCATACCTGGTCGACGCCAATTCCGGTCGGATCGAGTGGAGCCTCGGCGGCAAGAACTCAAGCTTCGGGTTCGGGCCTGGGGCCCGATTCCAGTGGCAGCACGACGTGACGCTCAAATCCGGATCACTCGTAACCCTGTTCGACGATCACTGCTGCCTGATCAGTGGGGCGGGCACGTTCGTGCCGGCGAGTGGGCCCTCGCGCGGACTCGTGCTGAAGCTTGACCAGAGCACACGGACCGCGACGCTGGTCGCCCAGTACGGACAGGACAGCACAATCAGCTCCGAGTACATGGGCAACGCCGAGCAGCTCCCCGGCGGCAACGTGTTCGTCGGCTGGGGCTCCCAGCCGTACTTCACGGAGTTCGACCACTCGGGTCAGACGGTGTTGGAAGGAGTATTTCCGGGCCCTGACCTGAGCTACCGGGCGACGCTCGAGCACTGGGTCGGTCTGCCGCTCTACCCGCCCGCCGGTGCCGTCCGCACGCAGGGCGGCCGGACGACGGTATACGCGAGCTGGAACGGCGCGACCGGGGTGACCTCGTGGAGGGTCCTCGCCGCCGCAAGCGGCAGCCGGCTGGCCAGCCTCGGTACGGCGCCGAAGTCCGGGTTCGAGACCGCGATCGCGGTGCCGCAGAGCTACAACATGTACGAGGTGCAGGCGCTCGACTCCGCCGGCCGGGTGGTCGGGACCTCCGCTCCGTTTAGCTAGTGCTTCCCGCCGCAAGTACCGTCGCATTCGAGCGCGCGCTAAGCGAATGGGCTTGGCCGTCCGCCGGCGGTGCCGCGGGACCGGGGAACAGCGCTCAATGAAGGGAGCCCGGAGGGTTCCCGCACCTTCGATCACCCACTTTTCAGGGTGCGTAATGCGTCAAGTTGCGTGTCCGAGCGAAAGCCTGCCGCGCCATGCACACATCAGGTGCGTAACGCGCCACGCGTGCGCGGGCACTCGCATCTTGACGCGTAATGCACCCTACTTTTCGGGAGATCGACCTCGGGTCAGCGATAGACGCCCGTTGCACCCTCATTGAGGCCTTTCCAGGGCTCGCCGCGACGAACCTGGGGGCGGCGACCACTCGCGCTTGCGGCCCGCTCGGCATCCAGCATCGCCGGATCGGCTGCGCGCGCGTCGCCTGGCTGTGCTTGCCGGCCAACCGCTAGCTGGCACCGACGGTGCTTACTGCGCGGGCCACTAGTGACGCGAGGACTCCGGCCACTACGACCGCGTCAGGCGGCAGGCAGGCTGAAGCGAATGTGCGTGCCCGACGCGGCCTCGGCTAGCCAGATGCGCCCGCCGTGCGCCTCGACGATCGCGCGGGCGATCGCCAGTCCGAGGCCGGCGGAGCCACTCTCCCCCGCGACGCGCGAAGGGCCCTGCACGAACGGCTCGAAGATCCGCTCGCGGTGCGCCAGATCGATCCCGTCGCCGGTGTCCGCGACCTCGATCTCGACGGCGGGACCGGGCACGCGCTCGGCGCGAACCACAACGCTGCCATCCGCCGGGGTGTGGCGGATCGCGTTCTGAATCAGGTTGAACAGCACCCGCTGAAGCTGCTCAGGGTTCGCGTGTGCGGTCGTCATGACGTCGTCGAGCTCCGCGGATACCACGACTCCGCCTGCCTCCGCCTGGGGGCGCATGGCCTCGACCGTCTCGCGTACGAGCTCGTCGAGCCGCACGCGCTCCATCGACCATTGGATGTCGCCGGCCTTCAGCCGCGAGAGCTCGAACAGGTCGTCGATCAGCGAGCTGAGCGCACGAACGTGGGTCGAGATCAGGTGCAGCTGCTCGCGGGCGCGATCGGGCTCGAAGATGCCGTCCTCGAGACCGTCGGCGATCAGCTGCAGCGTGGTCAGCGGTGTGCGGAGGTCGTGGGACACCGACGCGACGAGCTGGCGGCGCGCACTCTCTTCGGCGGCTACCTTCGCGACCATCGCCTCTACATCGGCGGCGAGGCCGGCGAGCTCGTCGGAGCTGCGCACGGGGATGCGCACTTCGCGAGCGCCCTCCCCGACCTCGGCGAGCGCTCCGCGCACGGCGTCCAGGTCGGACAGCGTGCGCCGCGCGACCAGGCGTGCCGCGCTCAGGCCGATGAGCGCCGCGTACGCGGTCACGAGCGCCATGAAGAACGCATCGTGGTTGGAGACGAACATCAACCAAGCGAACAGCCCCACCGCGACTCCGAGCTGTACCGCGACCAGCACGGTGACTGCGCCCAGCTGCCGGCGCAGCCCGCGGATCCAGACTGGGTTGGCGACGATCAGGTCGGCGATCAACATCGTGGCGCAGCCAAGCGGGGCCAGAATCTCGAGGACCGCGATGAACGCGGCCTCCCCGTAGACCAGCCACGCGA
>CATPBV010000277.1 GCA_955652345.1 uncultured Solirubrobacteraceae bacterium
CGTGGCGACGGATGAGCCTGGGTTCTGGGAGACGAACGGCTACCACAACTACGGAGATCCGTGGCAGGAACAGCGCTACTGGGGCGACTGACCTGGCAGCTCGCGGATGTCGTCGACATCGTCGCGGAGACTCCCAGCGTCAAGACGATCGCCTTCGACGTCCCAGGCTGGCGGGGGCATCGCGCAGGGCAGCACGTCGACGTTCGCCTGACAGCCGAGGACGGCTACCAGGCGGAGCGCAGCTACTCGATCGGATCGGCGCCGGACAGCAGTCGCGTCGAGCTCACGGTCGAGCGTCTCGGCGACGGCGAGGTGTCGCCGTACCTGACCGAGGAGCTCCGGACCGGCGACCAGATCGAGCTCCGTGGCCCCGTCGGCGGCTACTTCGTGTGGGAGCCGTCCCAGTACGAACCCGTGCTGCTCGTTGGCGGCGGGTCGGGCATCGTGCCGCTGATGGCGATGGCCCGCCATCACGCCGCCACCGGAAGCGACGTGGACATGCGGCTGCTCTACTCCTCGCGCGGCTGGGACGAGATCATCTACCGGGACGAGCTCGAGCGACTCAGCGCCAACGGCGTGACCCTCGTCCACACCCTGACGCGCTCGCGGCCGCCCGGGTGGGCGGGCTACGCGCGCCGCGTCGACGCCGAGCTGCTCGCGGAGGTCGGCCCGAGCCCGTCCGAGCGCCCGACGATCTACGTATGCGGCCCGACGCCGTTCGTCGAGGCCGTGGCGCAGGCGCTCGTCCACCTCGGACACGAGCCGGAGCGTGTGAGGACCGAGCGCTTCGGACCCACAGGAGGATGAGATGGACGGGCTGAGGCTCGACGGGAACGCCGTCGCGGGGCTGCTGCAAGAGGTCTTCGCGGTGGAGATGACCACCGCTGTCGGCACCTGCTCCAACTGCGGTGCGAGCGGCGCGGTCGGCGCCGTCCACGTGTATCGCGGCGCGGGACTCGTCCTGCGCTGCCCGCAGTGCGACAACCCGCTCGTGAAGATCGTCAGGAACGACACACACATATGGATCGCGTTCCCGGGAGTCCGGGCGCTGGCGATCGCGACGTAGGCGTCGCACCGCAGGGGGCTTGTATAGCTGTAGTCTACGAGCCCGCATACTTTTTCTCTACAACGCTTTGTTATTCTCGGCGAATGAGCGTCGCCCGGGATCTCAACCCCTTCCGCTTTTCGGGACCGCTGCCGCCAGAGGAGATGATCGACCGCGACCCCGAGGCCGATGATCTTCTGGCGCTCGCTCAGGGCGGCCACTCGTTTCGACTTGTCGGCCCCCGCCGATACGGGAAGACGACGTTGCTGCGCAGGGTCCTCGCGAGCGCTGAGCAACAGGGCATGGCGACCGTGCTTGTCGATCTGCAGGACGTCCTGTCGATCGCCGAGATCGTGGTTCGGATCGAACGTGGCTACGAGCGTCTGAAGGGGCCGGTCCGAAGCCGTGTGGAGAACCTGTTCCGCACCTGGAACATCGGTCTGTCTCTGGGCGGCGGCGGTTTTACCGCCACCCTTCAGAGAAACCCCAACGTCGATGCCGAGTCGGTGCTTCTCCGGCTTCTCGAGCTCCCGGTGGCGCTGTTCGATCGCGACGGCACGCCGAGCCTGGTCGCCTTTGACGAGATCCAGGACGTGCTTGCCGTGACCGGCGCGGACGGCAAGATCCGAAGCGTGATCCAGCACCAGACACACGCCGCGACGTATGCATTCGCCGGCTCGGCCCCAGGAGTGATGCAGCAGCTGTTTGCCGATCCGAAGCGGCCCCTGCTCGATCAGGCGGTCCCGCGGAATCTTGCGCCGCTGCCGCTCGACGCCGTCGGCGACTATGTGTCGAGTCGGTTCGGGCAGTCAGGACGCGACACCGGATCGGCACTCGCGCCACTCCTCGAGTTCACTCGCGGGCACCCGCAGAGGAGCATGATGCTCGCGCACTACCTGTGGGCGCGCACACCCAGGGGCGCAGCGGCCGACGAGGGTGCGTGGGTCTCGGCGCTCGATCAAGCCGCGATCGATGCCGGACCGCTGATGAGGGCCATCTGGAGGGCCCTGACAGCCAACGAGCGAAGGGTCGCGCGAGCGTTGGCCGTGGTCAGCACTCCGCTCTACAGCGAGGACACCGCAACCGTCGTGGGTATCAAGCGCTCGAGTATCGGAAAGGCACTTGAGAGCTTGGTGGACAACGCCGATGTCATCCACGATGAGGACAGACCGCGACTCACCGACCCGATGTTCGAGCATTGGCTGCAGGCTCAGGGACTGACTCCCGCCGGCGGCGAGGACGATGACGGCTGATCACAGAGCCGCATCGGACTGCAATAGAACGATGGGGGAATGTCCTTGAAGCGGACCTCGGAGTTGGTTGTCGGCGGGTGCCGGCTTGGCGAAGTGCTCGGAAGGGGCGGCATGGGGACCGTGTACCGCGCCTGGCAGATGGCACTAGGTCGCGAGGTCGCCGTCAAGGTCGTTCCGCTGATCGGCGGGGACGAGTCGCATGTCTCGCGCTTTCAGCGAGAAGCGCAGATGGCCGCCGGACTCGAGCACCCTCACACCATCCCCGTGTATGCAGCAGGTGAGGAGAACGACCTGCTCTACATCGTCATGCGCCTGGTTGATGGTCCCGATCTGAGGACGCTCATCCAGCGGGAGGGTGCGCTCCCGCCCGCGCGGGCGGTGGCGCTGATCGAGCAGGTCGCGGAGGCGCTCGATGCTGCTCACGAGGCCGGACTCGTGCACCGTGACGTCAAACCCGCCAACGTCCTGGTCGAGGCGCGCGACGGCGCTGATCACGCGTACCTGTCCGACTTCGGGCTCGTGCGCAGTGTCACCGGGAGCACCGCGTTGACTGTGACTGGTCAGTGGTTAGGCACCCTGGACTTCATCTCCCCGGAACAGCTCGAGGGCGAGCACGTTGACCATCGGGCTGACATCTATGCGCTCGCGTGTGTCCTGTACACATGCCTGGCCGGCGAGCTTCCGTTCCCGCGAGACAGCGCAGCGAGCACGGCGTGGGCGCATGTGCATGCACCGCCGCCCCGCCTCGACGAGGGGCCGATCCCAGCCGGCATGACGACGTCCGCTGCGCGCGCGCTGACGGCGGTGATCTCCCGCGGCATGGCCAAGCGCCCTGACGATCGTTACACGACGGCGGGTGAGCTGGCTCGCGCCGCGCGAGCCGCGCTCGAGCGGCCACCGGCGCCGACTGAGCAGCCAACCCGCGTTCACTCGAGGCCAGCACGCATCGCCAGGACTCCGACCGCGCTCACGCGCCGCTCGACCGGATCCCCGGGCATCTCCACCGAAGAGTTCATACGAGCGCGTTCGCGCAAGCGCAGCTATGCGCTGGTCGCGCTGCTGTGTGTAGCGGGTGTGATCGCCGCCCCCTTCGCGTTTACCCGGAGCCCGCATCACGCTGCCAGGGCTAAGCCGGGCCCACCGCCCTTCTCACGCTATTCCGGTCCCGGCTACAGCATCGCGTACCCCGCTGGATGGCACATCGTGGAAGCGGAGCGTCC
>CATPBV010000278.1 GCA_955652345.1 uncultured Solirubrobacteraceae bacterium
TCTGGTTTGCGCGGCGGCGTGGCGCGACATGCGCCGGCGGAACACAGCGTGCACCATCGCGCCGCTCCCGCTCCTGAGGCGTGGGTCGGGCCGCGGGTGCTGCGCGGCGGGGAGTACTGGTATGTCCACAGCCGCAGTACGTCGCTCGGGGTAAATCTGTCGGACGGCCGGCAACTCGCGGACGCTCTGGGCACGAGCGAACGCCAGGCCTGGATCGGGCGGGACGCGCCAGGCCGCGTGGCAACGCGGGTGATCGGGCCAATCCAGTTCCTCTCGGCGACCGCCCGGCGGCAATGGGAGCGTGCGGGCCGCCCCGCGCAAGCCAATACCGGGTTCAGTGGCACGCTCTTCCCGAACGCCTTCGACATCCCGTACACCCAGCTCGTGGCTCTGCCCACGAACGCAGCCGCGCTCTGGCGGATGATCACTTCCGTCGGCCGGTTTTCCGTCGGCTGGGAGCGCTCGGCGTGGCAGCGCCACGAGATGTTCACCGTCGTCGGCGATCTCCTGCGCGAGGACCCGGTCCCACCGCGAGCGCGGGTAGCCCTGTATCTCGTTGCGTCGAGGATTCCAGGTGTTCGGCTGCTCGGCCTCACGCACGACACCATCGGCCGCCCCGCGCTCGCAGTCGTGCTCGACGACGCCTACGACCACCTACGACACGAGCTCCTGTTCGACCCCCGCACGGCCAAGCTGCTCGGCGAGAGCCTGATCATCCTCAAGCCCGATCCTGGCTCTCACGTGCAACCCGGAACGCTGTTCTTCCAGGCGACATATCTCACCTCAGGCATCGTCGAGCGAATCGGCCAGCGGGTCACGCACTAGGCGCTTCCGCCATCACAGTTCGGCGCGTCGATCTGAACTACACCGTCCCGCCGGCCATCGCCGGCAGGATCACGAGCGTGTCGCCCGCGCCGACCTTGGTGTCGAGGCCGTCGAGCACGCGGACGTCTTCGTCGTTCAGATAGACGTTGACGTAGCGGTTCAGCTCACCATCGGACGAGAACAACTGCGAGCGTGTCTCGGGATGCATGTCGGCGACCGCCTGCAGAATCTCGCCGACCGAGTCGCCCTCGGCGCTCAGCTCCTTCTCTCCCCCGACCGACGGGCGCAGGACCGGGGGGATCTTGACCGTCGCCATCGCGGGCGGAACCCTAGTGGTTCCCGGCGGGGAGCACGTCTAGTGGGCGCCCGCGCAGAACGCCTCGTAGTCGGGGAAGACCCCCATCTCCTCGTCGGAGATCGACTCGGGCGCGCGCGAGCAGATCGGGCAGTCCGGGTCGCGCCGGACCCTGACCTCGGTGAACCGCGCCGCGAGCGCGTCGTACATCAGCAGCCTGCCGATCAGCGGCTCCCCCTCGCCCAGGATCAGCTTGACGACCTCGGTCGCCTGGAGCAGCCCCATCGTCCCCGGCAGCACGCCGAGGACGCCGTTGGCGCCGCAGCTCGGTGCGAGCTCGGCGGGCGGCGGGACCGGGAACAGGCAGCGGTAGCAGGGGCCGTCATAGGGCTTGAACACCGACAGCTGGCCCTCGAAGCCGAGGATCGCCGCCGAGACCACCGGGATGCCTAGCCGTACCGAAGCGTCGTTGAGCAGATATCGGGTGGGGAAGTTGTCGAGGCCGTCGACCACGATGTCGTAGCCCGGAAGGACGTCCATGATGTTCTCGGGACCGAGCCGCAGCGCGTACTTACGGACCTGGACGTCCGGGTTCAGCGCGGTGATCGTCTGCTCGGCGGAGTCGACCTTGGGGATGCCGATCCGCTCGCTCGAGTGGATCACCTGGCGCTGGAGGTTCGACAGGTCGACATCGTCGTTGTCGACGATCCCGAGCGTGCCGACGCCCGCCGCCGCGAGGTACAGCGCGGCAGGTGAGCCGAGCCCGCCGGCCCCCAGCAGCAGGACCTTGGCGTCGAGCAGCTTCTGCTGGCCGTCGAGTCCGACCTCGGGGAGCAGGAGGTGGCGCGAGTAGCGCTCGCGCTGCTCTGCTGTGAGCGTCCGCGGAACCTCGACCTCGTAGCCGCGGTCCTTCCACAGGGTGATCCCGCCGGTCATCGACTCGACGTGCTCGTAGCCGAGGTCCTCGAGCATGGTCCGCGCCGCCCAGGCCGAGCGGTTGCCAGACTGGCAGTAGAGGATCACGTGCTGCGAGCGGTCAGGGACCGTGCCCTCGATCCGTGTCTCGATGTAGCTCTTGGGGACATGCTTGGCGCCGGGGATGTGACCGGCGGCCCATTCCTCGGCCTCGCGCACGTCGACTACCACCGCGCCGTTCGAGGCCTGCTCGCGCGCGGCGGCAGGATCGATCTCGTCGATCCGGCTCTTGATCTGGCGGAGCAGCTCCGCTCCGGAGGGGCTCATCTGAAAACTCCTAAAACCCGTCGGAATTCAATACTTCACTCAGTGTAGCGAGGTCGCGCGGCCCTCGGCGCCGAGATCCTTCCGACTTTCCCCCCGTATATCGGGGGGTTTGCCGGATGCATCGAGCCGGCGGCGGCGCCGTACCATCGAACGCCCGTGCGCGCGCCGGTCGACCACATCATCGCTCCGCCGTTTCCGCGCCGCCTGCCGTGGGTCAACTCCGCCCCGCTGCGCATGGACCAGCAGCTCGGTCGCCCTGTCCTCATCGAGTTCTGGGACTTCTGCCGGCCCAACTCGCTGCGCACCCTCCCGTATCTGAAGGCGTGGCACGAGCGCTACGAGCCTTCCGGCCTGCGCGTGATCGGCGTCCACGCCGCGGGATTCGAGCCCTCGCAGGATCCCGACGCGGTTCGCGGCGCCGTCGAGCGGCTGGCCGTGGGCCACCCGGTCGTCGTCGACACGGACCTCGAGATCTGGAGCGACTACGGGAACCTCGGATGGCCCGCGCGCTACCTGTTCGACCAGCACGGCAAGCTGTTCGACTACCACTACGGCGAGGGAAGCTACGACGAGACCGAGCGCGCGATCCAGGAGCTGCTCGGTGACGACCGTCCGATGCTCGAACCCGTCCGCCCCGAGGACGTCCCGGGCGCGAGGCTCGCGCCCCAGAGCGAGGATGTCGAGGGCCCGTACAGCGGACCGTACGAGGCCGGCGCGGCCTGGGCGGTACTCGACGGATCCGGCACCGTCACCGCGAATGGACGCAGCTTCGAGGTCGGATACCCCGGTTGCTACCAGCTGATCTCGCACCCCCGCAGCACCGCCGGCGAGCTCGCGCTCGTGATCGGGGGAGGCGTGCGCTGCCACGCGGTCTGCTTCACACCCGGGCTCGCATCCTAATCGAGCAGATTGATCAGTTCCGGCGGCCCTTCTTCCCCGACCACCGCAGCGAATCCGGGACGGTACGGGTTGCGCTTCGGGTCCGCTCCGATCCACGTCGGCTCGTGGATCCAGCTGCCCGTGTTGAGGACCGCCGCGCCTCGGGGCGCGCGCCACTCGCTGCGCTCGTCGTGGGGCAGTGGGCCGGCGCGATGCGTGTGCCCGAAGATCACGTGCGACGCGTCCACCTCGAGACGCCCCACGACCTCGCCGAACGCCCGCAAGGCCGCCCGCCGCAGCTCCGGACCCGACAGGTCGCTGCGAAGCGGCCCGAGCCGCGCTCGATTGAGGCCTGCCAGCAGCGCCGGGAAGGCAGCGAGCAGCCCGAGTCTGCGGATGCTCCGCTTGCCGTTGCCGGTCAGCACCTCCCGCGCTCGTGTCGAAGGGCCGTGCGAGGTCTCCTCCATGTCGCGAAGGCCGGTCTGCGCGATCGCATGGATCCAGGCGTACATCGGCGAGAGCACGGCCTCGTAGTCCTCGGCGCGTCGCGGCCCGGTCGGCGGTTCGCGCACGATCCTGGCCATCGCTCCGGCGGCGATCCGCTCGAACGCCGGAACCGTCGTGTGCCGGTCGAGGTAGTGACCGTGAGTCGCATACACGTCGCTGCGCAGCCAAACGCCGGGATAGACGGCCCGCGCAGCCGCTGGCTCGAGCATTCCGGCAAGCGCCGCAAGCGCGTCCGAGGGCTCGAACTCGACGGCCGACTCCAGGCCCAATGGCGCCGGATCGACCACCAGGCGAAAGCGCCGGTCGAACCATGGTGCGACCAGATGGTGGTCGTGATTGCCGGCGAGGATCACAACCTCGCGCCCGGCGCCGAGGGCGCCGCCGATCTCGCGCAGCGCCGGCTCGGCGGCCGCCAGGGCCTCGTGCACGGGTCCCTGGCGAAGCTCGAGCACATCCCCGAGCAGCACCAGCCGATCGAACCCGTTGAGCGCCTCAACCAGCGCTCGGCGCGTGTCCTCGCGGCGCAGCACGTCGCGACCGGTGCGCGCGCCCAGATGCAGGTCCGAGACGACCAGGGTCCGCACTATGCGGAGCTGGCGGCCATCGCCCCGCGGATGGCCTTGGGCAGCATGAAGCGAACGTCCTCCTGGACGACCTCGAGCTCCCGCACGTCCACCGTGCCGCGCTCCTCGAAGAACGCGACCAGCCGTTGGACGAGCTCCTCGGGAGCGCTCGCGCCGGAGGTGATACCAACCACGCGCTTGCCCGCGAGCCACGGTTCGCGGACCTGGCTCTCGTTGTCGATCAGGTGCGACTCTGCGCCGTGCTCGCGCGCGACCTCGACGAGGCGGTTCGAGTTCGAGGAGTTCCGTGAGCCGATCACCAGCACGAGATCGCACTCCCTCGCGAGCTGCTTGACCGCCGCCTGGCGGTTGGTCGTCGCGTAGCAGATGTCGTCGGTGCGGGGCCCGGCGATCGCCGGGAAGCGCTCGCGTAGGCGCCGGATGATCGCGGCCGTCTCGTCGACCGACAGGGTCGTCTGCGAGATGAACCTAACCTTGCCGGGGTCGTCGACCTCGAGCGAGTCGACCTCCTCCTCTGACTCGATCAGCACGATGTGGTCGGGCGCCTCCCCCATCGTGCCCTCGACCTCCTCGTGCCCCGCGTGGCCGATCAGCACGATCGTGTAACCCTCGGCAGCGAACTTCTTCGCCTCGACGTGGACCTTCGTCACCAGCGGACAGGTCGCGTCGATCGTGTGCAGCTCGCGACGCGTGGCGTTCGCGTGCACCGAGGGGGCGACGCCGTGAGCGGAGAACACCACCGTCGCGCCTTCGGGGACCTCGTTCTCGTCCTCGACAAACACCGCGCCGCGGGCCCGCAGCTGCTCTACCACGTGCTTGTTGTGGACGATCTCCTTGCGGACGTAGACCGGCGCCCCGAACAGCTCGAGCGCACGCTCTACGGTCTGTACGGCACGGTCAACGCCCGCGCAGTAGCCGCGCGGGGCCGCGAGCAGCAGCTTCTGGACCGTGTAGGCCATCAACCGAAGAGTGTAGGCGGCGGGCTTGCGGCGGATGCTGCTTGCGCCGCGGCGGGATTGCCACCTACATTTCGGCTGATGATCTGGCTCGGACGCATCCTGACGGCGTGCCTTGTCGCCAGCTCTCTGCTCGCCTCGGCGAGCGACGCGCGGTCGCGCTGCACCCGGACACTCGCGGCGGGCGCGGATGTGCAGACCGCGCTCAACCATGCTCGGGCGGGACAGACGATCTGCCTGAGCACCGGCGTGTACAGAGGCGACGTCGAGATCCAGGTCGGCGGGTCACGGCGCCACCCGCTGACGCTCACGAGCGCTCCGGGCGCGCGGGCGACGATCGCAGGGATCGTCTGGATCGCCGCAAATGACGTGACCGTCAGCGACCTGCACATCGATGGTCACGGGCGTGGGCAGAACGCCGTCCAGTTCACCGCGGCGCGCACCCGCCTGCTCGGCAACGACGTCACCAACGATCACTCGGACGACTCCTGCGTGATCCTCGGCGATCACTCCTACGGTCGCGCCGACGATCCGATCATCAGCCACAACCGAATCCACGACTGCGGGGTGCCGTCGAGCAACTTCGACCACGGCATCTATGACTCCTACAGCGTGGGCGCCAGGATCACGGACAACGTCATCAGCGCCAACTCCACCTACGGGGTGCAGATCTACCCCGACGCTCAGGGCACCGTTGTCTCCCGCAACATCATCGTCCGCAACGGCAAGGGGATCGTGTTCGGCGGGGACAACGGCACGACGTCGAACTCGAACCGCGTCCAGGACAACCTGATCGCCTATCCGCGCGTCGGCTACAACCTGGAGAGCTATTGGCCACAGCGCCCCGGCGGCGGAAACGTGGCGATCGGCAACTGCCTGTGGGGGCGCGGGGGCGGGCCTGGACTCGATCCGGGGCTGACGGGGGTTACGTTGCGCGGGAATCGAGTCGGCAAGCCACGTCTCAGCGTCAGTTTCGCGCTCCTCGCCGACCCGGGCTGCCGCGCGATCGCGGCCAGGCTGCGCCGCGCACATCCGGGCCCTTGACGGCCGCTGCTCCCGCGCCCGCGGCGGTGCGGGAGGCGTAGGCTTACTCCCCCATGCCCCAGCACCACCTTGATCGCCTGACATCGACCGACGCCTCGTTCCTTCATCAGGAGGGCCCCGCGTCGCACATGCACATCGGGGGCGTGCTGATCTTCGAGGGCCCGCCGCCCGGCTTGAGCGAGTACGTCGATCACGTCGCCAGCCGGCTCCACCTGGTCCCGCGCTACCGGCAGAAGCTCGCCATGCCGCCGCTCGAGATGGGCCGCCCGCTTTGGATCGACGACCCGTCATTCAACCTCGAGTACCACATACGCCACTCGGCGCTGCCCGAGCCGGGCACCGAGGAGCAGCTGTTCCGGATGGTTGCGCGGATCGCCTCCCAGCAGCTCGACCGCTCGCGGCCGCTGTGGGAGAGCTGGCTGGTGGAAGGGCTGAACGACGACCGCTTCGCGCTGATCTTCAAGACCCATCATTCGCTCGTCGACGGTGTTTCAGGTGTCGACCTGGCGACGGTCCTGTTCGACCTCGAGCGGGCTCCGGCTTCCGGGCCCGCCGACATCGAGCCCTGGCAACCGAAGCCCGAGCCATCCGAGGCGGAGCTGGTCGTTGCCGGTGTTCGGGGGATCGCGAGCACCACCGCCGAGCTCGCCGAGCGGGCGATGATCGCCGCATCGCAGCCGTCGCGCTCGTTCGAGCTGCTGCGCGACGCGCTCGAGGGCCTCGGGGAGATCGTGTGGGCGGGTCTCAATCCGGCACCGGAGACACCGCTGAACGTCGAGATCGGTCCTCATCGGCGGTTCGCCATAGTGCGCCAGCAGCTAGCCGACTACAAGCAGATCAAGAACGCGCTCGGCGGCACCGTCAACGACGTTGTGCTTGCGGTCGTCTCAGGCGCGCTCGCGCAGTGGCTTCGCTCGCGCGGGGTCCGCACCGAGGGGCTCGAGATGCGTGCGCTCGTGCCGGTGTCGGTGCGCACCCAGCATGACCGAGGGACACTCGGCAACCGGCTGGCGGCGTTGCGCGGCGTCCTCCCCGTGTACATCGAGGACCCGGTCGCACGGCTTCGCTTCGTCAGCCGGGAGATGGACGGCCTGAAGGAGTCAAAGCAGGCGGTCGGCGCGGCGACGCTCGCGGCGGTCAACAACCTTGCGCCGCCGACGATCCTCGCCCAGGCGTCGAGACTCAACTTCTCGACCCGTCTGTTCAACCTGATCGTCACGAACATCCCCGGTCCACAGCTCCCGCTCTACGTCCTCGGTCGCGAGCTCAGGGACCTGTTCCCGCTGGCGTTCCTTCCGCGCAACCAGGCTCTGTCGGTCGCGATCATGTCCTACAACGGCGGGCTCGACTACGGCCTGCTGGCGGACTACGACGCGGTCGAGGACCTCGATCAGCTCGCTGCGGGGATCGATCAGGCGTTGGCCGAGCTGCTCAGCGCTGCCCGCGGGAAGCCGGCCCGGCAGCCGCGCCCGCGCGCCGCGACGCCAAACGGAGGTCCGGTGCGGCTGCTCCCGCCCGCCGGCGCACGGCCAAAGCGCGGACCAGCGTCAGACATGCGCGCGAGGAGAACACGCGACAGCCGGCAGGCTCGCAGACCCCCCGAGCAGTGACCCGCGCCCGGCGGCCCGCGCCAGGACGCGCTGTAGCGTTGCGCGGGCTATGACCGACAACCTGATCCAGCCGGACGAAGTTGCCTACCGGCTACACCTGACGGCAGCGGAGCTGAAGATCGTCCACTCGGCGCTCAAGGCGCTGTCCGACGACCTCGGCCACGAGGAGCACGACGTCAAGGCCGTCGTCGGATCGGTGCTCGCCAAGCTCCCAGGCGAGCACGAGATCAGGGCGATCGATCTCGATCGCGAGCTTCGCTGAGTCAGAACCCGAGCGCGAACTTCGCGTCTTCGCTCATCCGCTCGGGCGTCCATGGCGGTGAGAAGGTCATCGTCGGCTGGACGTCCTGGACGCCATCGAGCTCGCCTACGAACTCCTCGATCTGCTCGGTGACCTGCGGCCCGATCGGACACCCTGGGCTCGTGAGCGTGTAGGTGACGCGAACCGTGCCGTCCTCGATCTCGACGTCGTAGATCAGGCCCAGCTCTACGAAGTCCAGCCCGAGCTCTGGGTCGATCACGTCGCGAAGCGCGTCGGTCACCTCGTCTACCGTCAGCATTGCCGTCAGTGTAGAGGGGCCTTGGGGAGTTGGGTGAGAGCGCTTTCACCCCTTGCCATTGGGGCGCCCGGTTCGGTAGGTTTCGGTAATCGTCGCTTTCGATGAAACCGCCGCCACACTCCGCTGCTGCGGCGACGAGGACCGGGCAACCCAGGGAATCCGTCGCCGCGCGCTGACGAGGGCGATTCGCGCGCAGACAGACGTCGTCGTCGACCTCTCCGAACTGGCATTCGCGGACTCCTCGCTGATGGTCGACCTCGCGGTGTTGGCGCGCCGCCTCCGGGTTCGCGGCCGGGGCATCCGGCTCCGCGGAGCACAGCCACAGATCATGACCCTGATCGAGCTCGTCGGGCTCCACCGCCTGCCCGGCGTCCGCCTCGAGGGAGCCTCGCCGGCACTCGCATAGGCGCGCGCTGAGAACGCTCTCGGCGCCGTCAGATCGGGTACCGCGGGCGCCGGAAAGGCATCCAATGAGTGTGCAACGCGGTTGATCGCGGACCCGAGTTCCGTTCTCCCGAAAAATAGGGTGCACATCGCGTCAAGCGTCGTAGGATCCGTGACGCGTGCCGCACCAGGCTCCTATGCTGTGCACAACGCAGCAAGCTCGGCGGGTGGACCAACGATTGACGCGCTAGGCACCCTCCCCGTGCTCATCATTGCCTGCCGTTAGAGCCTTCGAGCGCGAACACGAGGCTCAGTAGGCTTCGTCTCAGTGCCCTTTTTCCTGCTGCTCATCCTGTGGGCCGCCGCCGAGCTGTTCGTCGCGATCGAGGTGGCGAGCGCGATCGGCGTGCTCGCGACCGTGCTGCTGCTGATCGCGAGCTGGCCTCTCGGGGCCTGGGCCCTCCGCTCGCAGGGCCGCGCCGTGTGGCGGCGCTTCTCCGACGCCGTCGCATCTGGCAAACCCCCTGGACGTCAGGCGGTCGATGGGGCACTCGTCCTGATCGGCGGGCTGCTGATGCTGATTCCGGGGTTCATCACCGATGTTCTCGGCGCGTTCCTGCTGCTGCCGCCGACCCGAGCGCTGACGCGCGGGCTCCTCGTCCGCCACGTGCACAGCCGGCTCGTCGTGAGAGCCACGAGCTTCGGACGCGGCCCGGTCGCGTATGACGCCGACTCGACTGCGATCGACCTCGATCAGCCGCGACTGCGCTCGTGACGGCAGGCTCGGCCGTGCTGCGCACGTGCGCCTTCTTCGACGCGTCGACCTTCGTCTGGGGCGCCGTCTGGGCGCTCGACGCCCCCGGGGAAGCGTTCATTGCGCTCGGATACGGCACGGGCGCGACGACCGTTGAGGCTGCCCTCGACGGCGCGGGATCGGGCGCTGACTGGGTGCTCACGGGCGACGGGGTGCAGCTGACCCTGTCGGGGGCGTCGGAACCAGCCGTTGCGCGCGACGGCGAGCGCGCGGGCTTTGACCAGCTGTGCTCCGTGACCGGCCGCATCGATCTATCGGGCGGTTGGCCGGAAGTGACCTGCACGGGCTACCGGGGCGTTCGCGACCTCGGCGAGCCGCTCGACCGGTGCGACTCGATCCGGGCGGTGGTGGCCCTGTTCGAGCCCGACGAGGCGATCGCGCTGCTGGCTGTGCGACCTCGGCGCGCGAAGGGCCACGAGGCGGACGCGATCAACGCCACCCTGTTCGATCCGGAAGGCGCTGTGGTGGTGGACGATCCGCGGCTCTCGACGACATACGCTGACGATGGCCGGCCCACCCGAGTGACGCTGGAGCTGTGGGTACGAGACGAGCAGGGAGAGGACCGGCTGCGACGTGCCGCGGGCGAGGCTTCTGGAGTGCACGCCACCGGCACCATCGGCGACCTCATGGCCCGGGCGGAGCAGTTCGCGTGGCACAGCCGCGGGCGGGACGGATTCGGCGTGTATCTGCTGGCACAGCGCACGTGAGCACGATCGAGGCGGTCATCAGCGACTTCGGCGGGGTGCTCACCTCGCCTCTGATGCAGTCGTTTGTGGCGCTGCAAGAGTCATCCGGCATCACCCCGCAGGCGCTCGGAGGCGCGATGGCGGCGATCGCGGCGCGCGACGGCGCCAATCCATTGTTCGAGCTCGAGACCGGACGACTCAGCGAGGCCGAGTTTCTGGGCGCGCTCGAGCACGAGCTGACCGCGCAGCTCGGCCACGAGGTCGAGCTCGACCGATTCGGCGAGCTCTACTTCGAGCACCTGCATCCGAACGAGCCGTTGATCGAGCACATGCGAGAACTGCGCGCCCGCGGCTACAAGCTTGCGATCTGCACGAACAACGTCCGCGAATGGGAGCCGCTGTGGCGAGCCAAGCTTCCGGTAGACGAGATCTTCCACGTTGTGGTCGACTCGGCGTTCGTGGGCTACCGCAAGCCCGAGCGGCGGATCTATGAGATCACGCTGGAGCGCCTTGAGGTCGCTCCCGGCGCGGCGCTGTTCATCGACGACTTCGAGATCAACTGCAAGGCGGCCACCGACCTCGGCATGACCGCAGTCTGGTTCCGCTCGAGCGACCAGGCGATCGAGGAGATCGAAGCCGCGCTGGCGAACGGAGGCTGAGCCCGCGCGCTAGTTCTCGACGCCGAGGCGGTCCCAGCAGTACAGCTCGAGGCACTCGCGGGCGAGCGTCACGCAGCGCTCCTTCGAGAGCCACGGCAGGACCGTGTCGAGCGCCTGCTCCTCGCCGACGCCGGCCTCGAACGCCTCCTCGCCACGAAAGCCCGCGGCGATCTTAAGCGCCTCACGGCGGTTCTCGCCGAGCGAGGGGAACACGTTGACGAGGAACTCCTTGTTGGGCACGGGGTGGCCCACCTCGAGCGAGGCGTGCCAGGCGGCGAGCATCGACAGGTCGTGCTCATCGAGGTCGGCCACCGCCTTGGCGTAGTGGGACTCCAGCTCGGACTCGGGGATCTCGTCGACCCAGGCGCGCACGACCTCGCCCAGGATCTGGCGCCGTGCCTCGCGCCCGACCGAGTCGGCGATCACGCGGATGGCGTTCTGCGGTTCGATGAAGCAGAGTGACATTGCGGCTCCGGTGCGTCGACGCGAACGCCGCAGAAGGTAGGCGGTGCCCCGGACGGTAAACGCCCGAGGCACCGCATCAGGATCGGAAGCGTCAGAGCTTGGTGTGTACTGCCCGCGAATACGACACGATGTTCCTACTGTCGGCGCCGAGCGTGGCCCGCACCAGCGCGCTGCCGGACCCGAGGAAGGACTCGCGCATCGAGAAGGTGGAGCCCGCGGTGAGGCGCACGCTCGCGATCGTCCTCCAGCCGGTCGCGCCTTTCACCTGGAGGCGGATCCGCGCGCCGGCGTGCGATGGGGCGACCTTGCCCTTGAACGTCACGGTCTCGCCGGCGCCGGTCTTCTTCGCGGAGACGGTCAGCGACACCACCGCCTTGACCATCTGCACCAGCGTCAGGCTCTTTAGGGCCAACGCGCTCACGTACCAGGACCGGTTGGTCTTGACGCTCCCCGCGGGGCGGGTGAACGTGTAGTTGCCAGTCGAGTCGGTCTGCGTCTGCGCCAACGAGTGGAAGGCCTGCTGGCCCGGAAGCTCCTGCCACAGGGTGACCGTGACTCCCGCCGAGGATGCGGTCGCCAGGCGCCCTGTGATGTTCACCGATTGGCGGGCCGTGGAGGGATCCCGCGACGAGGCGATCGTGATCCCGGGGCAATTGATGACCGTCGGTACGCAGCAGGGGATGATGTTCGGCCCGGCCGTCCCCAGGCAGCACGGGATCGCCCTCGGCTGCGCGACGACCGGTACGCAGCATGGCGGCGGCCCGCCCCCGGGACACACAATCGCAGCCCGCACAGCGGATCGGTGCGCAGCGCTGGCTGACGTGGCGCCAGCACCGATCAGCGCCAGGAGACCGAGTAACAGCAATGCCTGCAATGAGCGGCGCATCGCAACCTCCTGTTTTCGGTACGTCTGAGTCGGTAACCAGGGCGTCGCGCTGAAGTTGCGGCGCGGGCGCCCGCATGGGCCTGCGCGCATCGGCGGTCGCACGTCGGTCTGCTACCCCGCCCGCCAGGGTTGTATTCAGAGCCCCAGCGCGCCGTAGACGCGCGCCAGGATCCCCGGCGGGACTTCCGCTTGCGGCCCCATCCCCATGGTGACGCGCTGTCTGGTCTCCCAGTTGTGGAGCCCGAGGTCGAGCGCCTCGAGCGGAAGCTGGCAGGCCCGTGCAAGCTCCCGCGCTCGCCGGTCGAGGAGCAGCGAATCGCCAATCCCCAGTGCGCGCTTGGCGGCGATCGTGACCTGGTTCTCGCCGCCCAGCTGGAGTGAGCCTGCCCCGAGGTCGTAGACGCCCAGGGCGCCGAGGCTGACCAGCAGCTCGAACCGCGCGTCGCGGTGCAGCCCGGGGAGCGCCAGCCGCTCGAACACGCGCGCAAACCGGCGTTCCGAGGACCAGCCGGTCTCGCCCGTGAATGCCGCGAACTGCGATCCCGCCCGGGCAGCCCATGCCTTGTACGCGTCGAGCGTTCGAGTGCCGAGGGCAGGATCGCAGGCCGTGCGCGGCCCCGTGGCGATCTCCGCCAGGTCGGGCAGCTCGGCCGAGGCCCGTGGCGTCCTCGCCGCGGCGATCGCCGCGAACGGGTCGTCATCCTCGAGCGGGCAGAGGTAGGCGATCAGGAACGCAAGCCAGGTTCGCTCCTCGAGGTCGGCGCCGCGGTCCGCCACCTCGGCGTAGAGCCCCGGGGGAGCACTCGCCAGTGTCTCGAGCCGACCGGCCGCGAACGCCAGCTCGGCGGCGAGCCGCTGCGCCTCGACGCTGGACCTCAGCCCCGGCACCAGTGGCGAGTGATACCCGTCATCCGCGCCACGCGGGTCGCGCCGCACGCTCACTCCCACGGTTGCCCTCCGTGCCCGAGCGCCGGCCGCGGGGCTTGGCCCGCGCCGAGCCCCACCGGGCCGCGGCGGCGCGTGGGACACGGCAGCTTCGAGCTCGAGCTCGAGCTCGCGCGAGCAGATCGGGCAGTTCTGGATCAGCCGGTTGTGGCGGCAGAAGCTCGGCACCGTCACGCTCGCGCGGGCGAATCGGCCGGCTGCGCCGCCCTCGCCGGCACCGGGAGCCGGAAGCCTCGGGCGCGCGCCCTCGTCGCGCCGGCACGAAGCTCGCGGCGCAGGTCGTGGAGGTAGTCGTCGAAGTCGACCTGCATCGTGTGGCGCTTGGAGGCGACGTACCGGCGCAGCATCTTCTCGCGCTCCAGCCGAGTCACGTCCTCCATCTCGCCGAGTGGCGGCAGGTGATATTCGCCCCGAAGGTAAGCCGCGATCCACTTTCCCTGGGCCTCCGCCAGCGGCATCGTCGCTCCCAGCGGCTGCAGCAACGCGATGAAGAACAGGTTGTCGATCCCGGGCTTGAACACGCGCTTGTAGAGCGGGAGGTCGTTGTCCGGCGCGGCGATCAGCTCAGGATCGAAGAACGGAAACGTGATCTTGTAGCCCGTGCACCAGACGATCACGTCGACCTCCTCGACGGTGCCATCCTCGAAGCGGATGCGATCGCCCTGGAGCTCCTCGATGTTCGGCTTCCAGGCCAGCTCGCCGTGCGCGAGCCGGTTGACGAAGTCCGCGGAGATCGTCGGATGCGCCTCGCCGATCCGGTGATCGGGTTTGGGCAATCCGTAGTCCTCCACGCGACCGACGCCGATCCGGTACATCGCCATTAGCAATGTGCGCCTGACAGGCCACGGGATCAGAGGCGTGAGGGGACTCACGAGCATCTGATCGAGCGGGCGGCCGAACAGGTACTTGGGAAGCACGTAGGCGCCTCGTCTCGAGGAGATGAACGTGCGGCGGGCGACCAGGCTGGACTCGACCGCGATGTCCATGGCGCTGTTTCCGATGCCGACGACCAGCACCGATCGATCTCGCAGCGGCGAATTGTCGATGTAGTGATGGGAGTGCATCTGCGCGCCGTTGAACTCCCCCGGGAACGGCGGATCCGGCCACCGCGGATCCCAGTGGTGCCCGTTGGCGACGAGCAGCGCGTCGTAGCGCCTCTCCTCGCCGGTCGTCAGCTTCACCTCCCATACGCCGTCGCTGCGGCGATCCGCGTGCTCTACGCCCGTCCCGAACGTGATCCGCTCGCGGAGCCCGAAGTGGTCGACGTAATCGTCGAAGTACTTGGCGATGTGGGTGTGGTGCGGAAAGTCCGGGTAGTCGCGCGGCATCGGGAACTCGGCGTACTCCATCCGCTCGCGAGAGGTGTTGATGTGCAGCGAGCGGTATGCGGATGACACCCCGTTGGTGTTCTCGAACACCCAGTTCCCGCCGACGCGGTCGGAGAGCTCGAAGCCGTCGAACGGAACTCCGCGATCGTGAAGCGCCTTCGCGGCGGCGATGCCCGAAGAGCCGGCCCCGATCACGCATGCGAACGGAAGCTCTGACATGCCCAGAGCGTAGTCGCCAATGCCCCTCAGCCGGGAACGGCGAGATCCGGGCGCGCCGTTTCGGCGCGGCGGTGCTCGCGACCTCGCTCGACCACCTCGCGAAAGCTCCGGAAGCGGAAGATCAGAACGAGCGCTGCGAACCCGAGCGCGCACGTCAGCCCGGCGGTGGCGATCTGCTGGCCGACGGAGAACGAGGCCACGTCCGGGTTGCCCGCGAAGATCGTCAGCAGCAGTGCCTGCTGGACGCCCGCGCCGCCAGGCGTGAACGGGAACACCGACGCGACGACCTGGACGCCGAGGACCAGCAGCGCGTTGCGCGCAGAGCCTCCGATGTGGAACGCGTCGAGCAGAGCCCAGTAGGAGGCGAACCGCGCGACCCAGCTCGCCAGCTGCCAGCTGCACATCTCGCGGCGATAGCGCCGACGATCGCGCAGGATCGTCAGTCCCTGCCGGATTCGCTGCCAGAACGCCTGGACATGGGAGGAGAGGAGCGCAAACGCCACCAGGAAGCCCGTCCCGAGCACGGTCAGCAGGAACAGGGTGAACCGCATGTGCGAGGCGAGGAAGCTGATGTCGAACGCCGGGAGCTTCGAGAAGTCCGGGGGCTTGGGAAACACGCCTTGCGTGAACGCGAAGCACATCACCAGGACGCCCATAAACCAGTCGAACAACACTCCCGTCGCGAGGGCGCTCGCGACGGTGGGGTAGCTGCTCGGCGGAACGGCCACGCGAGTCAGGAACAGCTGCGCGAGGTTGCCGCCGCCCAGGGGGAACACGTTGTTGATCGCGTAGCCGACCATGTACGCGCCCCACACCTCACGCTGGCGGACCTCCTCTCCCGGGTAGGCGGCGCGCAGCGCACTCGTGAGCGCGCGTGAGCGCAGCAGGAGATACAGGGAGAACAGGAGCAGGCCGAGCACGAGCGAGCCCCAGCTCAGATTCGCCAGCTGGGAGAAGAACGTCCCCGCGGCGTCGATCAGGCGCGAGATTGTCGAGCCGACCGACGTGTGGTGGTGTGCCGCGGCGGGAGACGCCATCTCCGACACACGGTCGCACACCGGGCACTCGGTCGCGATGGTCTCAGGTCAACCGGGGCGCCCCGGACAAGGCGACGTTGCCCCCTCAAGTCGGCGCCTCGACATGCCGAATAGGTCTACATAGGCCCGGGGGGCCCAGTTCCATCTGGACCCCCCGGAGAGTCAGGGAAGTGGGGGCGCAGTTCCCTGACCGACAGGGGCGAGTTTCCCCGTCCCCCAAGCTTGACTGACGTGGAACTTGCCGCGCACCTACCGCGAGGCCGTCGCCCTCCGGCGAGAAGCCTAGCACGGGCGGCTGACGGAAACCTGAACGACTGAACGACGGCGTTCAGCGCCCGCGGGTGCCGGGACCGCTGAAGAACTCCTCGCCCGGCCTGACCGTCCCGGCGGCCTCCGCCTCATGGCGCAGAGTGCGGTCGGCCTCGCCGCTCCAGGCGCCCACTGCGAGCATCTCTCGATCTGCATCCATCGGGCTCCCGCCAAGGTCGCCGTTGACGACGCGGGCGCACTTGCGGCCCTCGGCGATCGCGGTCACGACCAGCGACTGCCCGATCCGGGCGTCGCCGCAGGCGTAGACGCCGTCCACCGAGCTGCGATAGGTCTGGAGAGTGCGGACGTTGCCGCGGCGATCGAAGTCGAGCGAGAGCTGCTCGAGAAGCCCTTCGTGCTCGGGGTGCTCGAAGCCGATCGCGATCAGCACCAGGTCGGCCTCGAGCACGAACTCGCTCCCGGGGACCGGCGTCAGATCACGGGACGAGGTCCCGGTCACCTGGCGCGCGTACACGTGGCTGACGGCCCCGCCCTTGCCCCCGAACCCGGTCACCTCGGTGGCCCAGCGTCGCTGGCCGCCCTCCTCGAGCGCGTACGTGCTCGGCGTCCGCTTCGGCGGTAGCGGCCAGGGATGCAGGAGGTCGTGACCATCGGCGCCGAGGGCGTAGACGTCGAGCATGATCACCCTGTTCGCCCCCTCCCGATGGGAGTTCGAGATGCAGTCCATGCCGGTGTCGCCGCCACCGACGACCATCACACGCTTGCCGCGGGCCGTGATCTCAGTACCCGGGGTGGTTGCATTGTGTGGGCGCCCCTCCCGCGCGGCGACCCAGCGGTTTCGCTGGTAGAGGTAGTCCATCGCGAGGTGGATGCCGCTGAGCTCCCGGCCCGGGACCGCCAGTTCCCGGCTTGCTCGCGAGCCGATCGCGACCACAAGCGCATCGTGGCGCTCTCTCAGCTCCGCAGCGAGGATGTCGCGGCCAACGTCGACGTCGTAGATGAACTCGATCCCTTCCTGTTCGAGAATCTGCACGCGCCGGTCGATGATCCGCTTCTCGAGCTTCGCGTCGGGGACGCCGAAGCGCATCAGCCCGCCGGGCGCCTCGTCACGCTCGTAGACCGTGACCGTGTGGCCGCAGCGGTTGAGCTCGTCGGCGACCGCGAGCCCGGCCGGTCCTGAGCCGACGACGGCGACCGTCTTGCCGGTACGGCGGGCGGGGGGCTCGGACACGATCCAGCCCTCCTCGAAGGCGCGCTCCGCGATCGCGAGCTCGATCTGCTCGATCGTGACCGGCTGGTCGTTGATCGCAAGCACGCAGGCCGATTCACACGGCGCCGGGCAGATCCGGCCGGTGAACTCGGGGAAGTTGTTGGTCGCGTGCAGCTGCTCGATCGCCTCGCGCCACTTGCCGCGGTAGACGAGGTCGTTCCAGTCGGGGATCAGGTTCCCGAGCGGGCAGCCTTCGTGACAGAACGGAACGCCGCAGTCCATGCACCGCGCCCCCTGGCGTCTGAGCTCAGGTTCTGGTTGCAGCGAGAAGTACTGCTTGTAGTCGTGCACGCGCCGGCGCGGGTCGCGCTTGTCGAAGCCGACGCGGTGGATCTTGAGGAACGCCCCAAGCTCGCCCATTTCGCGAGCGTACCAGCGCATTTCACGGCCACCGCCAACTCAACGTCCGCCGCGGCGGTTACGGTGCCGCCGTGCGCGTCCCGGTGAAGGTTGCACTGGCGCTCCCCCTCGTTTGCGCGTTCATGCCGACGGCTCCCGCCGCCGCCCAGCCATCCGCGACGCTGACGCTCCACGCATCGCCGGCGTTCGTGGCGAACCACCGTCCGGTCGTCCTCACCGGCACGGCTGCGGGCGCCCCAGCCGGGACCGCCGTCGACCTCGACGAGAGCCCCTATCCGTACCACCCCGGCACGCAGGTGGCGACGACGGTTACTGATGCTCAGGGAAACTTCTCGTTCACCGTCCACCCAGACCGCAACACACGCTACACCGCGGCCCTCCCCTCAGCCGGGGTAGAGGTGACAGTCCAGGTCGGGGTCGAGAACAAGCGGGTGATAAAGGTGCGAGCCTTGTCGCTGGGGCGCGCGATGGTGACGATTCTGGTCTTCCACCCGCGGGATCTGAACTGGAACGGCGCCCGCACGCACTGGTGGTTCGCGGAGGGCGGCGGCCGGTTCACCCCCGGGGCGCCCACCCGGACGCGGAGGCTGAGCCCGTACATCACGCTGGTGAGGACGGCGATCGCATTGCCCGCCGGGCGCTTCCGCTGGCGAGCGTGCTTCAGCGCTCCCGGAGTCAAGGCGTTCTTCGATCCTCAGCGACCCCGCGGCTGCACGGGACTCGGGTACCACGGAAGAGGCCGCTTGCCGGTCGGGTTCCCGTGGCCTCGGTCGATCGCGCGGGCGGCGATGTTCCTCGCCACTCGCGGCGGGCGAACCGCGTTCGCGGTGGTCGACAGCGAGGGCCGATTGTCGGGGGTCAACATCCACTCGACGTTCATCACCGGCAGCGTCGTCAAGGCGATGCTGCTCGTGGCCTACCTGCGCCGGCTCGATGCGATGGGACAGCGCACCGTCGACCCGAACAGCAACTCGATCCTGTACCCGATGATCAA
>CATPBV010000279.1 GCA_955652345.1 uncultured Solirubrobacteraceae bacterium
CTCGTCGGCAAATGCGCGGTCGTTCACGTTCTCCTCGGCAGCGTCGGGCGCGGTCGCATCAGAGCCTTCGAGCAGGCGCGCCTTCGCGGCGAATACGCGCTCGCGGCGGATCCGGTTGATTGCCCGGTTGCGTCCGGTGACGATCAGCCAGGCGCCGGGATTGGTCGGCCATCCATCCTGCGGCCAGCGCTCCGCGGCAATCGCGAATGCCTCCTGCGCGGCTTCCTCGGCGAGGTCGAAGTCGCCGAGGAAGCCGATCAGTGATGCGAGCACGCGACCCCACTCGTCGCGGAAGGTCTGCTCGAGCGTCGCTACCACTCGACGATCGGGCGCACCTCGATTGCGCCTCCCATCCGGGCGGCCGGGATCCGGGAGGCGAGCTCGATCGCCGCGTCGAGATCGTCGGCCTCGAACAACAGGTAGCCACCGAGCGCCTCCTTCATCTCCACGAACGGGCCGTCGGTGGTTAGCGTCTTGCCATCCTTGACCCGGACCGTCGTCGCCATCTCCGGGGCCTCCATCTGAACGCCCGGAGTAACGCCGGGCGTCTCGTTGATCGCCCGGTAGTCGGCGTAGACCGCCTTCTGCTCCTCCTCTGAAAGGCGCGCCCACGCCTCGGGGTCGCGCGGTGTCGGCGTGTCGCCTTGATTGATCAGCAGCAAGTACTTCATCGCTTCCTCCTTTCGGAATGGTCGCCTATCAGACAAACGGGAAGCGACGAAATCGACAGCTCAGCGAAACAGCTCTCGCTGCGCGCCCGGCCAGCGGTTGCGGCGCCCGCCGCACCCAGGCGGCGGGCGCCACCGCGTCCTCAGAGCGCTCTGACCGCGTCGGCGAACGGCTGCAGGCTCCACCCGCCGGGCGACCCGACGGCGTCGCGCATCCGCTCCCACCCCTCGCCGTGCCTGTCGAGACAGCGGTGCTCCAGCTCGACGTGGGTGCGCCCAGCTCCTTCCTCTGTGAAGCGGACCTCGACTTCGCTGGTCTTCTCGGGGTCTTGCTCGATCTGCCAGCCAGGGTTGATGTCCCAGCTGAACACGACGCGGCTTGGCGGCTCGTAAGCCAGCACCCGCGCCCAGCTGCACTCGGTGCCGTCGACTCCGCGGTCGTAGATCCGCCCTCCTTCGTGTGGCTCGAACACCATCTCGGCCAACTCACCCTCGAGGATGTGGTGCTCCGGCGGCCACCAGGTCCCCATTCCTTCGGTGAACAGCGAGAACGCGCGATCGATCGGCGCGTCGACGGTGATCGACGTCTGCACCGACGTGCCGGCTACCTGCACGGTCATGTGACCTCCTCTTGTTGTTGCTCGATCGCGGCCTTGAACGCCGCGAGCGACTGACTCCAGAACCGGTCAAGGTACGCGCGAAGCGCGCCAACCCCATCCGGGTCGAGTTGGTAGATACGGCGAGTTCCCGCATGCCTGTCGATCACCAGGCCTGCGTCCTTGAGCACCTTCAGGTGCTGCGAGACAGCAGGCCGGCTGACCGGCAGCTCACGCGCGAGCTCCCCAACGGCCGTCGGTCCCTGCGCCAGGCGCTCGAAGATCGCGCGCCTCGTGGGATCCGCCAGCGCGGTGAATCCATTAGATTGGTAAGCCATGACTTACGGTAAGCATACACTTACGGCGAGCGGAGGTCAAGCGGTCTCTGCACGCGCAGCCGAGCGTCAAGCTGCGCCAACCGATCCGACCGAGCGGGCCGTTACCTTGGCCGCAACCGCGACTCCGTAGTGGAGTCCGTTCACGTTCCGAGGTGCTCATGTCGCGCTCAACGCGCCACCCTTCCGCCGCCACCGTCCTGTCGATCATCGCCCTCGTCCTGGCCGCCTCTGGCACAGCGATGGCCGCAGGCAACCTGGTCAACGGCGACAGCCTGATCAAGAAGCATTCGCTCTCGGGCAACCGCCTTCGCAATCACACGATCACGAGTGCCCAGATCAACTTCAAGCAATTCGGCACAGTGCCGACTGTCGCCGGCTTCATGAACTCGGGCCTGGTCACGCTGACGTCGTCGACAACCCCACCCGGCACGCAGCAGACGTTGATGACGCGCGGACCGTTCAGCTTCGTCGCCCAGTGTCTGAAGAGCGGCAGCGGGTTCATCACGGCGAACGTGCTGGTGAAGGACAACAGCGCGACCGGCGCGATTGAGGAGGACGACTACAGCGCCAACAACCGTCCGCCGACGACGCTCAATCCCGGCGAGACCCATCCAGTCTTCTATCAGGTCATGGATGTCGTCCCACATTGGTACGGCGACTACTACAACCTGTTTTCGGTCGCGGCTCCCCATGGCCCGGCGCTGTCGGGCATGGGAAGCATCGGCGTCAACGTGCTGGGCGCGGACTGCGCGTATCAGCTGCTGCTGTTCGGCTGAGCTGCATCGCGCTCGCTGCCGTAACGTGGCGTCGCATGTCCGCGTCAACAGCGGCGAGCGATGAGACTCGTCACACCCTGCTCCTAAGCGTCGACTTCGAGGACTGGCACCAGCTCGTCCGCCGGCGCGTGGGTGTGTCCGGCTGGGAGGTGGCGGGCCCAGCGCTTCGCCGTCAAACGGCAGTGCTGCTGGAGCTGCTCGATCGGCTGGCTGCGCGCGCGACCTTCTTCATTCTCGGAATGTCGGCGCGCGCGCACCCTGACCTGCTTGGAGAGATCGCCGCTCGCGGACACGAGATCGGCTGCCACGGAGACCGTCACCAGCCTGTCCACCGGCAGACGCCCAGCGAGTTCGCGGCGGATCTGCGGGCCGCTCGTGAGACGATCGAGCGACTCACGGGGCACTCGCCCGCCGGGTACCGCGCGCCGGCGTTCTCGATCACGGGCGAGTCGCAATGGGCCTTTCAGGTGCTGGCCGACGAGGGGTTCGCATACGACGCGAGCCAACACGACACGCCCCGGATTCGCGACACGGTGCGCGCCGACGAGCCGGCGCCACACCCGATGCATCTTTCGGGCGACTCGATCCTGTGGGAGTTTCCAGTCGCCGTGTGGCGCACTGCACGGGCGCGGATTCCCGTCGGCGGGGCCTCGTACTGGGCGGTTCTGCCTCGGCGGCTCGTGCTGCGTGGCCTGCGCCAGGCGGGTCCGCTCGCCGGGTTGTACCTCCATCCTCACGAGCTCGACCCGGAGCCGCTGCGGGCGCTTCTGCCCGAAGGCGCGAGCACGGCACAGCGCGCACACGCGGCCGCGCGAGCCGCTCAGCGCAACATGGCCCGGCGGGCCGCCACCGACACGTTGCGGGCGATCGCGGGCAGCTTCGAGCTGATCCCCTATGGTGAGGCACATGCCAGACTCAGCGGCGCCGCGACAAGTCCGTAGTCGCTTTCGTCAAAAGGCTCAGCAGTTCGACGACCTCTATGACGATCAGCGCCTGACGACACGAACGCTGCGCGCGGGCCTGTTTCGCCGTCGCCAGTTTGCGATCGACACCGTCCGCGCATACGGCCAACCACGGGTCCTCGACGTCGGCTGCGGCTCGGGCCGGATCGGGGAGCTCGCGATCGAGACGGGTGCCTCGGAATACCTCGGGGTCGACTTCTCAGAGACGATGATCGAGCTCGCGCAATCTCGCCTCGAGCGGTTTGGCGCGCGGGCGAAGCTGCTGATCGCGGACTTCGTGACGGCGCCGATCGATGGGCCCTTCGACGTGATCCTGGCACTGGGGCTGTTCGACTACACGCCGGAGCCCCACCGCTTCAGCGCTCGGATGTCCGAGCTGTGTGCGGA
>CATPBV010000280.1 GCA_955652345.1 uncultured Solirubrobacteraceae bacterium
AACCTCGTGATCCAGGCCCCGAAGGGCACGTTCGACGTGCTCCCCGAGGACGCCGCGCGGCGCGAGGTGCTCGAATCTCATGTGCGGAGGATTCTCGGCGGCGCAGGTTATGGGCGGATCGAGACTCCCACGGTCGAGGCGACCGAGCTGTTCGCCCGCGGTGTCGGGGAGGCCACCGACATCGTTCGCAAGGAGATGTACACGTTCGACGACGGCGGCGGGCGCTCGCTGACGCTGCGCCCGGAGGGGACCGCGCCGGTATGTCGCGCATACCTCGAGCACGGCATGCACAAGCTTCCTCAGCCGGTCAAGCTGTGGTACCTGTCGAGCTTCTTCCGGGCTGAGGCGCCGCAGCGGGGTCGCTACCGGCAGTTCTGGCAGGTCGGCGCCGAGGTGATCGGATCGGCCGTGCCCGAGACCGACGCCGAGCTGATCGTGCTGCTTGCTGAGCTGCTGGGTGCGCTCGGTGCGCGCGGGACTCGCCTTCTCATCTCGAGCCTCGGCACGCCCGAGACACGCGCGGAGTACCGCGAGGAGCTGACTGCGTACCTGCACCGCCACGAGGAACGGCTGGCCACGGAGGTCACTAGCCGCATCGACCTGAACCCGATGCGGGCGTTCGACTCGAGCGATCCGCAGACGCGCGAGGTTATGTGCGGAGCGCCGCTCCTGCTGGACCGGCTGGCCAGCGACGATGCCGAGCACTTCGCCGCGGTCCGCGCGCTTCTGGACGACGCCGGGATCGCCTACGAGCTCGACCCAACGCTGGTTCGCGGACTCGACTACTACACCCGCACGGTGTTCGAGTTCTCGAGCGACGCGCTTGGCGCTCAGTCGGGGCTCGGCGGTGGGGGGCGATATGACCGGCTGATCGAGCAACTCGATGGACCGCCGACGCCCGGCTGCGGGTGGGCCGCGGGGATCGAGCGCATGCTGATGATCGCCGGCGAGCAGCCGGTCGCCCCTCAGCTCACCGATCTGTACGTGGGTATGCACGGGCGGAGTGGCGCGCGGACGGCCTTCGCGCTGGCGCGCGAGGCCCGCCGCGCGGGGCTTCAAGCTCAGCTCGAGCTCGCCGGCCGCTCGCTGAAAGGGCAGCTGAGACACGCCGACCGCATCGGCGCGCGATATGTCGCGCTCGTCGGCGATGGGCCGAGCGCACCGGTCTCGCTGAGAGACATGGCGTCCGGAGACGAGCTCGAGACAGCGTTCCAGAACGTGATCCCGACGATCCTGCGCGGCAGCAGGCTGTCGTGAAGCATTCGCCTCGCCCGAACGGCCTTCGCGACGCCTGGGCCGGCGAGCTGAGCGGCGGGCGCGCGGGCACCCATGCGCGTGTCGCGGGGTGGGTCGCTCGCCGGCGCGATCACGGCGGTCTGATCTTCATCGACCTTCGCGATCGCTCCGGAATCGTGCAGCTGGTCTTCCATCCGGACAGCGCGCCCGAGGCGCATGCGACCGCGCACCACCTGCGCATGGAGGATGTGATCACCACGGCCGGCGTCGTCACCAGACGCGATCCCGAGAACGTGAACCGGAACCTCGCAACGGGCGAGATCGAGCTGGCCGTCGCCGACCTCGAGATCCTTGCGGACGCGGACACCCCGCCGTTTCCGCTCGAGGAGGGCTCCGCGGTGGACGAGAGCCTTCGCCTCCGCCACCGCGCGCTCGATCTGCGCCGCCCGCCGCTTCAGCACGCGATCGCCCTTCGACACCGCGTGATCGCGACGATGCGAGCGGTCCTCGACGAGCGCGACTTCCTGGAGATCGAGACGCCCTACCTGACACGGTCGACGCCTGAGGGGGCTCGCGACTACCTCGTTCCCGCGCGGATCCAGCCTGGCTCGTTCTACGCCTTGCCGCAGTCGCCGCAGCTGTTCAAGCAGCTGCTGATGATTGGGGGCCTCGAGCGCTACTACCAGATCGCCCGCTGCTTTCGCGACGAGGACACCCGGGCCGACCGCCAGCCGGAGTTCACCCAGCTCGATCTCGAGATGGCGTTCGTCGATGAGGATGACGTGATCGAGTGCATGGAGGCCGTGATGGGGGCGGTGTTCGAGCGCGAAGGGTTCGGCGTCACCCCGCCGCCGTGGCCGCGGATGACCTTCGCGGAGGCGGTCTCGCGCTACGGGATCGACCGTCCGGACACCCGGTTCGGGCTCGAGCTGCGTGACCTGGGGGAGGCGCTCGGTGGCACCGAGTTCAAGGTGTTCGCCGACGTGCTCCGAAGCGGCGGCGTCGTGCGGGGAATCAACGCGGGCGCGCGCGAGCTTGCCCGCTCCGAGCTCGATGCGCTCACGGAGGTGGCCAAGCAGCATGGGGCGAAGGGCTTGGTTTGGGCGTTCGTCACCGAGGATGGGTGGCGCTCCCCGGTCGCCAAGTTCCTCGCCGAGCCGGAGATCGCTGCGATCACGGCAAGGCTCGAGGCAAAGGCTGGGGACCTTCTGCTGATCGTCGCCGATCAGCTCACAACGACCGGACAGGCGCTGAGCGCGCTGCGCCTCGAGCTGTCCGAGCGCTTCGGGCTGGTCCCGGAGGGTCGCCACGACATCTGGTGGGTGGTGGAGTTCCCGGCGTTCTTCTGGGACGCCGAGGCGCGACGTTGGGACGCGGCGCATCATCCGTTCACCGCCCCGACCGGCGATCTCGACGACCCCGGGAGCCTGACGTCGAGGGCTTACGACCTCGTGCTCGACGGGGCGGAGATTGGCGGCGGGTCGATCCGCATCCACAGCCGGGAGGTCCAGCAGCGCGTGTTCGAGCTGCTGGGGATCAGCCCGGACGAGGCGCAGGCCCGCTTCGGCTTCCTGCTCGAGGCGCTGCGCTACGGCGCACCGCCCCACGGCGGCATCGCGATGGGCATCGACCGGATCGTCGCGGCGCTCGCGGGCGTCGACTCGATCCGCGAGGTGATCGCGTTTCCGAAGGCCGCGTCGGGTGCCGACCCGCTCACCGGGGCGCCCGCTCCGGTCGACCCCGAGCAGCTGCGCGAACTGGGATTGCGGCTCGCGTAACCGGTAGCGGCGGAACCCCGCCGTATCTGTGTCGGGGATCGACGAAGGTATTCACGTTAGGCTGGGCAGCTGCCGAAGGGGGCGTGATGGCCAACGTCTCGCGACCGCTGGTTGCGCTGCTCGTCGCGACCCTTGCGTTCTTTGCGCTGTGGACGGTCGCGCTCAAGCCGAGCGGCTCGAGCGGCGGCGGATCCTCGGGGCCCGCCGCGCTCTCGTCCGCGATCGCCCAGGCTCATCACGCAGTGTCGGTCTCAGCGGCGGCCAGCGCCGCCGCATCCGGAGCGAGCGCCGCGCAGAGCGGAGCGCCCGCCGGGCAGAACGCATCCACCACGCATAGCGGCGGATCCACGGCGCAGACCGCCAAGACCACTTCTCCGAACAGCCCCGCCGTGTCGCTGGGCACCGCGAGCTCCGGGACCGCGACGACTGGCGTGTCCGCGTCGACCACGCCCACCCCCGGCACGACGCCTTCGCAGGCCGCGCTTGCCGGCAGCCCGGCCACTTCCGCCGCGAGCCCAGCTGGGAGCGGTGCGCCGGGGCCGAGCGCGGGCTCGCCCGCCGCGACTGGCACACCGCCCGCCAGCACAGGTCCCGCCGCGCTGAAGGCGGCCCTCGCCGCCCACGAGGTCGTCGTGATGCTGTTCTACAACCCCGCCGGCGCGGACGATCAGGCAGTCAAGCAGGAGCTCGACTCGCTGTACCCGGCCCCGGGAACGTTCGTCCTGTCCGTACCGATCGCCCAGCTTGCGGCGTACTCCGCGATCACGGCGAAGGTGCCGGTCTCGCAGGCGCCGACGCTGCTGTTCATCGACCGTCACGGAAACGCCTCCGAGCTCGTCGGCTTCGCCGATGACCTGGAGATCGCCCGGCGACTCGCCGCCACGGTGGCGGTCAAGTAGGTCCGACTCCCTTCTTCCCGGTCACCCGCGATTCGGACGGCCCGCCCTTCGGGTAGCGGAGATAATGCGGGATCGAGACCGGCTGCACTAAGGAGAACAGATGGCCTACCGGCTAGGCGAAGCTGAATCTACGCGCGAGGGTCTTCGGAGATGCGCGCGCGAGGAGCTCGAGCGCGCGATCCACGACCTAACCGAGCGCGTGCGGGACGATCCCGTCGAGGCAGTGCATGATGCCCGCAAGTCGCTCAAGAAGGAGCGCTCGCTGCTGCGCATGGCCCGCGGCTCCTTGCCCGCCGCGCAGCGCCGCCGCGAGAACCAGGTGCTCCGCGACGCAGCACGCCAGCTCAGCATCGCCCGCGACGCTGATGTGATGATCGAAGCGCTCCAGAAGATCGCCGAGCGCTACACCGGGCAGTTTCCCGCCACCGCGGTCGACGCGATCCGCGACCGCCTGGAGCGCGAGCGCGAGCTTGCGAGGCTCGAGCTGATGGCCTCCGGGGCGCCGTCGGCGGTCGCCCACGACCTCAAGGAGGCCCTGCCTCGGGTGGAGGAATGGCGGCTGAGAACCGGCGGCTGGAACGCGATCGGCCGGGGGCTGAGGCGCGGCTACCGAGATGGACGGAAGGCCTTCGCCCGGGCCCGCAAGGATCCGGTCGCAGAGAACCTCCACGAGTGGCGCAAGCGGAGCAAGGACCTCTGGTATCACCTGCGGCTCCTCGAGCAGACCGCCCCGCACACGGTGGAGGCACATGCCGACGATGCCCATCTACTGAGCGAGCTGCTCGGCGATGACCACGACCTCACGGTCCTGCGTGACTCGCTCATTGCGCATGCCGGCGACGTGCCGGCCGACACGGCAGCTGTGCTCGGCGCGATCGAACACCGCCAGGGGCAGCTGCGAGAAGAGGCGTTCTTCCTCGGCCAGCGGATCTACGCCGAGTCCCCCAAGGCGTTCACCCGCCGCATGCATGCGTACTGGAAGAGCTGGCGCGCGCAGAACAAGGCCGCC
>CATPBV010000281.1 GCA_955652345.1 uncultured Solirubrobacteraceae bacterium
CTTCTCGGAAGTACACGAGCAGATCCGGGTCGCGGAGCGTTGGAAGGTGATCGTCGGGCGAATGATCGCGGAACGGCTGCGTCACCAGATACTCGTGCGCGAACGGCACGACCGGCACTCGGATTCCGGCCATCCGGCCGAGCTCTGCAGCGAACATCCCGCCGGCGTTCACGACGATCTCGGCTTCGATTTCGCCCCACTCCGTCCTGACGCTCCGCACCCGAGACCCGGCGACCTCGATCGCGTGCACCCGAGTGCGGGTGAACACCTGGCAGCCCCCGGCGCGGGCGCCTTCGACCAGCGCGAAGGTGAGCTGCGACGGATCGAGGTAGCCGTCGGTCGGCAGGTACGACGCGCACCGCACGCCGTCGGTGACCATCAGTGGAAACAGCTCGTGCGCCTGCTCGGCCGAGAGCAGCTCGAGAGGCAGCCCGAACGTCTTCGCCCACGCGACCTGCCGGAGCACCTCCTCCTCGCGTTCGTGCGAGCACGCCAAGCGCAGACCGCCGCACTCCACCCACCCGCAGTCGAGCGTCCGGTAGAGCTCAACCGAGTCCATCATCATCCGCGTCAGCGTGACGCTCCCGCGCAGCTGGCCGACGAGGCCCGCGGAATGAAACGTCGATCCGCTCGTGAGCTCGCTGCGCTCGAGGAGGACGACGTCGCGCTCGCCGCGCTGGGCGAGGTGGTAGGCGACCGACGCTCCCCCGACGCCGCCTCCGATGATCACGATCCGTGCCCGGTCGGGCAGATCACGCGGCCGCGACAACGATCCACTCCTCAAGCTGGGGGCTCAACGCGGCCTCGGCCAGGCGCTCGAAATGCTGCGCGGCGTATGCCTCGAAGTCGAAGTCGAGCTCCGAGACAACGTTCTGCACGACTCCCCAAGCGGCCTCGCGGGCGTCGGACATGATCTTCATCAGCGCAAGCGCCGCCCGCCGGCCCGGTCCGGGAGGCTCATCGAAATAGGCCTCGAGCAGTCGGTCCTCCGCCTCCGCGTCAAGTCCGTTGTTGACGGCCAGGTTGCCGAGGTCGAACAAGCGGTGTCCCATCCCCGCGTATTCCCAATCGACCAGGAGGATCTCCGGCGCGTCGCCGTCGCCACCCGGCACGGCCAGCAGGTTCCCCGCGAGCAGGTCGTTGTGGCACGGAACCGGATCGCTCAGCGGCAGCGCGGCCGCAATGCGCCCCGCGAGGTCCCGCGTGTGCGCGTATGCCTCTGGCAGGGTTCCGCCGCGCTCGCGCGCCACTCGCGCGTACTCCTCGAGCAGCTCGGGGACCCAGAAACGGACCGGAAGCGCGATGCCGGAGTCGTGGAACGCTCGCAGCGCTCGCGCCACCGGTTCGGGGGTGCGCGACAGCTCGAGCGACGAGATTGGCCGCCCCGGCGTGAACCGGGTCACGGTGCAGTCTGGCTCGGCGGCGACGAGCTCGGGAGCGATCCCGAGCGCAGCCGCTGCCTGGCTTGCGATCCGCTCGGCCTCCCGGCTGATCGCGAGCAGCCCGGTGTCCTTGCCCGGCAGCCGGATCACGTAGTCCTCGCTGGCGAAGCGCATCCTGTAGTTGCGGTTGGTGATGCCGCCGTCGAGCGGCACCGGCGAGCCCGTCGGCGGGCCCAGGCGGTCGCCCAGCCGGGCGATGATCTGCTCGAGCTCGGCCATCAGCTGCAACCTAGCGTTTGGTCAAAGCCGTGCGGCCAGCTCGACGAACTCGCGCCACTGCGCGTGCTCCTGCGCCCGCCAGTCTGCGCTCCGTCGCGGCGCCACCGACTCGCCGACCGGGATCCGGTCCAGGATCTCGAGCGTCGAGCTCCACAGTCCAGAGCCGACCGCTGCGAGCGCGGCCGCTCCAGCGGCGGTGGCGTCGACGCTTCCACGCTGCACCGACACCTGCGCGAAGTCGGCCTGGAGGGCGAGCAGTGTCTCGTCGCGAGTCAGCCCGCCGTCAACGCGCAGGACTTCGACCGGGACCGTGGACCGGATCGCCTCGACCACGTCGGCGACGCGCCATGCGATCGCCTCGAGCGCCGCTCGCGCGAGGTGAGGGGTGCGAGTGCCGCTCGTGAGCCCGGCGATCACTCCGCGCGCTTCGGATCGCCACCATGGAGCCCCGAGCCCAGCGAGGGCGGGCAGGACCCGGACGCCGCCGGCGTCCTGCAGCTCGGCGACCCCCGCCACGAGCTCGGCCGGATCGGCCGCGAGCCCGAGGTCACGGCTGAGCCATTCGAGCAGCGCACCCGCCGTGAACACGCCGCCGTCGATCGCCCATTCGACGCGGCCGTCGATCCGCCAGGCGATCGTCGGCAGCAGGCCACCTTCCGGTTCCGGCCGCTCGTCGCCCGCATGCGCCAGCACGAACACGCCCGTCCCGTAGGTCGCCTTGACCATCCCGGGCTTGACACAGCCCGCGCCCGCCAGCGCTGCTTGCTGGTCCACGCACCGCGCGCGCAGCGGTAGCGCGCATCGCCAGGATTCGTGGCGGAGCTCACCGAGGGCGCCGGCCGTGTCGAGGATCGCCGGC
>CATPBV010000282.1 GCA_955652345.1 uncultured Solirubrobacteraceae bacterium
CCGTGTAGGGGTCGATCTCCTTGATGCTCTTGGGATCGATGTTCGTGACGTAGTTGGCGGTGTTGTTGTATTCGGTCGAGCCGGGCACCGTCGCTCGCTGGTAGGTGTAAACGACGTCCGCCGCGGTGAACGGCACTCCATCCGACCAGCGAACGCCGTGCCTGAGGTGGTACGTCCACGTCAGCTTGTCCTTCGAGACCAACCACGAGGTGGCGAGCCGGGGCGTCCCGCTGTAGTCGGGCGTCTGGGCGTAGTCCTGGAGGTTGTCCCAGATGATGCCGTAGGCCTCGTAGTCCGTGTTGGTCAGCCCGATGTACGGGTTGAGCGTGTCCACGCCGGTGGTGCTGCCGATGACGAACGTCCAGCTCTTCACCTTGCTGGCGGAGGCGGCCGCAGGAATCGCGACGAGCCCGACGGTGGTCAAGAGAGCGGCAGCGACAACGGCAGCGACGGCGGCGAGCGGACGTGCCGTGCGCCTGCGCGCCCGGAGCTTGTGTCGGAGCATGGCTCTCATCCTCCGGGTGGCGGCTGGCTCACTGGGTGGAGCCGGCTCGGATGGGCGCTTACAGGGTTCAGCGAAGTAGCGGTCGGCGTTGCTGCGGGAGCGCTGTATATCACATCAAGCCTAACGGACGTTCAGTAAGCTTGCAACCCGATGGGACGAGGAGGAGCGATCGCGCGCGTGGGCCGGATGCCGACCGGAACACGGCGACGCAGCCCGCGCAGGGCCAGCACATCGAGGTCTGCCTTTGCGTACGGAAGTCACGTCTCGGTCCCACCCCCTCCCTCAGGGGTGCCTTGCCCCAGGAACATCTATCAGATCGACGATGGCCTGGGAGCCGGTCGATGACCGCGTTCCCAGCCGAGCGCTCCGCGCCGCCCGTCGCACGACGTGTGCCGTCCACCCGCCGCCTGCACGGCGAAGCGGTCGCCGACGACTACGCCTGGATGCGCGACCCGACCGATCCGGCCCTGCGCGAGTACCTCGAGGCCGAGCGCGCGTACTACGACGGCCACACGCGGCGCCTCGAGGAACTCGCGGCGATGCTCAGCACCGAAGCGGCCGGCCGCATCCCGCATGGTCCCGAGTATTCGGTCGGCTGGCGGCACGGCGGCTTCACCTACCGCACGGTGATGGCGCAGAACAGCGACAACCTCCAGCTGCTGAGATCACAAGAAGGAACGAGCTCAGAGCACGTCGTGCTCGACGACAACGTCGTCGCCGCGGAGACCGGCTTCGCCGACATCGGGGTCCGCGAGCCGAGCCCGGACGGCACCCTCCTCGCTTGGTCGGCCGATACGAGCGGGGCAGAGATCTACGAACTGCGGGTCAGGGACATGCGGACGGGCGAGGACCTTCCGGAGGTCATCGCTCGCGCATCCGGGCCGGCTTGGACGATCTCGGGGCGCCGACCGAACGTCGCCTGGTCTTCATCGTCTGAGTACCTCTTCTATCTGGTGCCCGACAAGCTCAACCGCTCGTTTCAGGTGTGGCGCCACCGGGTCGGCACGCCCGCCGGCGACGACGTTCTCGTATTCGAGGAGCCAGATCAGCGATTCGAACTGACCCTGGAGAGCTCACGGAGCGGCGAGCTGGCGGTCATCACCGCCATATCGCGGGACACCACGGAAGTCCGTGTGATCCCGCTCAGCGATCCGTTGGCCGATTCGGTTCTGATCGAGCCACGGCGCAAGGGCATCGAGTACCGGATCGACCACGCCCTCGGCAGCAACGCCGACGACACCGGGACCCTCTACCTGGTCACCGACGACGGCGCGCCGGAGTTCACGCTGATGCGTGCGCCCGTGTCCTCACCCGGTCGATCCCATTGGACGCCGGTGAGCTGCGAGGCGATCGCTCCCGCCAGGTCTGACACGCGGCTGCTGAGCTGCGACGGGTTCGCCGACCACCTGCTGCTGACGCTGCGCCGAAACTGCGATCCGCTGCTCGCGATCACCGACCACGACGGCGGCAACGTCCGCGAGATCCCGCCCGGCTTCGAGGCGGGATCGATCGCGGTGGAGCACGCCGAGCTTTACGACGCGGGCTCGGTCATCATCGCGGAGCAGTCTCTGATCGAGCCGCCCGCCTGGTACCAGCTTGACCTCGACACCGGCGACCGGCGGCTGCTCAAGCGGATGGAAGTCTCGGGGTATGACCCCGCCAGTTACCGAACCGAGCGCCGGATGGCTCCGGCCCAGGACGGGACGCAGATCCCAGTGACGCTTGCGTACAGGGATGACACGGAGCTGGACGGCACCGCCCCCTGCCTGCTGTACGGGTACGGCGCCTACGAGGACTGCGTCGAGATCGAGTTTCACCGCCCTCTGCCCTCGCTGCTCGACCGCGGCGTCGTGTTCGCGGTCGCCCACGTCCGCGGAGGGGGCGAATGCGGGCGTCACTGGTGGTGGCAGGGACGGCTTCGCTCGAAGCCCACTACGTTCACCGACTTCATCGCGGTCGCCGACTGGCTGGCCGGCAGCGGCGGCGGCGGCGTGGTAGACGGCAGCCGGATCGTCTCCGCGGGGCTTCGGCCGGCGGCCTGCTCCAGGGCGCGGTCTACTCGATGCGCCCGGACCGGTGGCGCGCGGTCGTCGCCGAGGTCCCGTTCGTCGACTGCGTCAACACGATGCTCGATCCATCGATCCCGCTGACCGTGACCGAATGGGATGAATGGGGCGACCCGCGAGATCCGGATGACTACGCCTGCATCCGCTCCTATTCCCCCTACGAGAATCCGCCCAACGGCTCTCGGCCGGCATTGCTCGTGACCGGTGCCGTGCACGATCCGAGGGTTTCGATCCATGAGCCTGCCAAATGGGTGGCGCGGCTCAGGGCGACGGACAGCGGCAACGCCCGCCTGCTGTTCCGCGCCGAGCTGGGCGCCGGAGCGCACTCGGGACCCACGGGGCGGAGCGCGCAGTTTGCCTATGAAGCAGAGATCCACGCCTTCATCCTCGACGCCATGGGGATTAGAGTCCCGCCGCTCTAGACATCGATACGACGAGAGGACCGACTAGCCATGACCGCATCGCCGTTCTTGCCGTCCTCGCGCTGCCTGGCCATAAGGACGATTTCGGTTGGGGTCCTGGCTTGCACGCTGGCGCTGAGCATCCCGCCGGCGATCGCCACCGCCCGGCCATCGCCGGTCATCCCTTCTCACCGCACGCCCACGATCTTCGCCGCTCGCCACACTCCGGTCGTGGCGAGCACCAGCGCCGGCGCTCGGCGGAAGCCGATCCGCGTCGGCACGCTGCTGATCCCGCCATGCCGCGGCTTCCCTGGAGCCTGGTGCACGAAGATCGCCGTGAGCTACGACTACTCCGACCCGGCGGCGGGCCAGACACTGCTCGGCTTCCTGTGGTATCCGGCCACCACCGGTCACGCCACGAACGGGACGATCCTCGCGGTCCAGGGCGGCCCTGGATACCCGACCTCGAACTACGTGAGCCAGTACCAGGGCATCTACGGACCCGCGATGCTGGCCACCCGGAACCTGCTGCTGGTGGACCTGCGGGGGACCGGCATGTCGTCGCCGTTCACCTGCAAGGCGCTTCAGAACTGGACGCCGAGCAACGGCAACGCTTCCTACATCGCCTACACCGGCGCGTGTGGCCGCCAGCTGAACCACACCCGCCGGCTGATCGGCCGCCCCGGCTACGTCCAGGGGAGCGACCTGTACACGACCGCCAATGCGGCTCGCGACGTCGCAACTCTGCTGGGCGAGCTCCAGCCCGGCAAGGTCGACTTCTACGGAGACTCGTACGGCACGTTCTTTGGCCAGACGTTCGCCGCCCGTTACTCGAGCCTGCTCAGATCGGTGACGCTCGACTCCGCCTACCCCGTCTCACAGACGAACCCGTTCTACCCGAACGCCATCCAGACCGCCCGGTCCGCCTTCGATCTGTCGTGCCGGCGCAGCGTCGCCTGTCAGCAGGCGGCTCCCGGCTCGTCGTGGGCGAGGATCGGGGAGGCAGCGCGATACCTCCGCAGGCATCCGCTGACCGGCCAGACCAGGACGCCATCGGGCCAGCTGATCCGGCAGACCGTCGGCGTGGACGAGCTGATCGAGCTGGTGAATGCGGCCGGGTCCGATTCGGGCGTGTATCGCGAGCTCGACCCGGCGATCCGGGCGCTCCTCCACGACCACGATCCAGTGCCGCTGCTTCGCCTCATGGCGGTGCAGACATCTGGGTCCGGCGCGGGACCGGTCAGCCAGTTCAACAGCGGGCTGTACGTCGCGACCACCTGCTCGGACTACCCGCAGCCGTTCAGCTACAGCGCGAGCTTCGCCGAGCGCCGGCGCGAGTACGCGCGTGCGGTATCGGCGCTGCCGGCGCACGAGTTCGCGCCGTTCTCGGTCCGCGAGTGGGTGACCGAGCCGCAGGAGGAGTTCGACTCGTGCCTGACCTGGCCGCAGCCCCAGCGCCCCGATCCGCCGGTCACCACCCCACCGCCCTACGTGCCGAGCTCACTACCGGTGCTCGTGCTCTCGGGAGACCTTGACTCGCTCACCACTCCGCCAGAAGGCAGGCAAACGGCGCAGGACATGGGGCCGTCGGCCCGGTGGATCCTGTTCCACAACGACACTCACGTGAACGCGATCCTCGACACGTTCGGCTGCGCCTCAGGCCTGGCCCGCCAGTTCGTAGTGAACCCCTCGAGGCTGTGGCAGCTGGACGCCTCGTGCGCAACTCGCACGCCCGAGGTCCGCGTGGTCGGGACCTACCCGGGTCGGCTGTCCGGAGTGACGCCGGCTACCGCGCGCGCGGGCAACAGCGCGGACGTCACCGGCCTCCGACTGGCTGCGGTGGCAGCCGCTGCCACCGGCGATGCCATCTGGAATTTCTCCTACGGCGACGGGGTGCACGGCTGGGGCCTGCGTGGCGGCACCTGCCACTTCTCGGGCCCGACCGACGCTACGCGGGTCACGCTCAGCGCCTACCAGTGGACGACCGACACCACCGTGAGCGGGCATGTCTTGTGGAACCAGACAGCCGGCTTCATTCGCGCCTCGCTGAGGGTCACCGGCCCGGGCGGCAGCGCAACGATCCGCCTGAGCTACCACGACTACGTCCCGCACCCGAAGGCGGGGATCGCGGGGAGCTACGGCGGGCTGTTGATCCGCGCGACGAGGCCGGCCCCCTGATGGGCTATCTCCCCGATTGCGTTTGAGCTCGCTCTCCAGGCGGCGGTGCTTGAAGGTTGGGTTTGCGCTGCTGGCGCTCGCCGGCGCCCCAGCGCTTGCTGCCGTGCACACCGCGACGCATCAGCGCGCGTCCGGCAACCCGTTGAAGCGGCCTCGTGTGAAGGGCCGGCTCGCGTTGCCGCCACCGGTGGTGCGCGAGTCCAGAGGCGCCTTTGCCGTGGTGATCGAGCCTGGATCGGGGCAGACGCTCGTGGCCGATCCGCGCTCGAGGACGGTGGGCGTGCGAGTGTGGGTGGGTGGCATCGATCCAGGTTGGCCACCGTGCAGCGGCGGCGGCCAGTACCCGTGCTGGATTGACGTCCTACTGGACGGCCATAAGGTCGCTCATCTCGTCAAGAACGCGATCCCGAACGATTACACGACTGTCCTGAAGGGCGTTCGCGTCGGCGTGCATGTGCTCGTCGCCCGCAGCTTGAACGCGCATGGCGTTATCCGCACGAGCTACCCGACATGGTTCCTCGTGGTTCGAGCTCCGGTCGCCTTTCGCAAGCTGGCACTTCGGCGAGACCTCATTCTGCGAGGAGCGAGCAGCCTCGTGCTGCGCGGCCGTCCCGGCGCCCCCGTTCGCATCTTCGGCAACGGGCACCGGATCGTCTCCGCGCCGGGCTGGTCCGGCCGGCTCGTGCTCGACCACGTAGAGGCCCGAGGGCTCGGCGGCAGCGCTCGGGGCGCATACGGGATCGACGTCGTCAACGCTCGCGCGGTCTCGATCACCCACTGCGTGTTCCAGGAGTCGGGCGCGGTCCACGTCGGGGTCGCCGGCGCCGCGGTGCTCCAGATCCGAGGCAACACGTTCGGAGAGAACATGACGATCCCGGTGAACGACCAGCCGGTCACGAGCGATCCCGTGC
>CATPBV010000283.1 GCA_955652345.1 uncultured Solirubrobacteraceae bacterium
CCCGTACACCGCTCGCGCCCCGGGTGGTTGCTCGACGAACCGGCGGATCGCCGAGGGGCTGATCAGCGGCTCGTCGCCGAGCGTCACGATCACCTTCGAGGCGCCGCTGAGCGCCGCAACCCCACGGCGCAGCGACGCGGACTGCCCGCTCGCCCAATCCGGGCAGATCACGGGCTCGGCCCGCCCCAGCTCGACGCGCCTCAGCACCTCGTCGCTGAACGCACCCAGCACGACCACCACGCGCTCGAGCTCGGCAACCGCGCAATGGGCGCCGACCGCGTGCTCGAGCAGCGGACGGCCATTCAGCAGCGCGCACAGCTTCGGCTCGGGTCCGAACCGCGTTCCCTCGCCCGCGGCCAGAACCAGCCCGCAGATCAAGCGGGCACCTCGTGGATCCGGCCGCTGCGAGTGGCCAGGCGGCCGCCCTCGCGCCCGTTGCGCGCTGCCACCACCTCGGCAAGGATCGACAGCGCCGTCTCCTCCCGGGTGATCGCCCCGAGGTCGAGGCCGAGCGGGGCGGACAGGCGCTCCAGCTCGTCCTCGGAGAATCCGGCCGCCAGCAGCCGCTCACGGCGCGACGCCTGCGCGCGGCGAGACCCCATCGCGCCGACGAAGCGAGCCGGTGAGCGAAGGGCGATGGCGAGCGCGGCGTCGTCGAGCTTCGGGTCGTGGGTCAGGACCGCCACGGACGTGGCCGGGTCGATCCCGCCGAGCCGCGCGAACGCCTCCTCGGGCCACGCGGCGATCACCTCCTCCGCATCGGGAAAGCGCTCGGGGACCGCGAACCGGGCGCGCGGATCGACGACGTAGGGCCGCCAGCCGGCGGCGCGCGCGAGGGTGCACAGCGCCACTGCGATGTCGACGGCGCCGAACAGGATCAGCCTTGGCGCGGGCGCGACCACATCGAAGAACAGGGCTCCTCGCCGCTCCGATGACTCGGTCCACAGCAGCTCCGAGGCGACGTGGGCGGCCTCGTCGTCGAGCTCGGGGGCGCCGAGCGACCCGGAGCGCTCGCCGTCCGCCTCGACCAGGAGCTTCGCTCCGGGCCGGGCTCCCTCGAGCAGGGTCACCTCGACCGCGCGACCGCCCGTGCGCGCGACCTCGGCGAAGCGCCCGGGTGAGTACGTCTGCACCCAAACGTCGATCTCGCCGCCACATGGCAAGCCGACCTCCCACGCTTCCGAGTCGGCGATCCCGAAGTGAACCAGCTGGGGGTCCTCTCCCCGCATCACCCGGTCCGCGAGCTCGACCACCGCCCCCTCGACGCAGCCGCCGGACACGCCGCCGGCGATGTCGCCGTGCTCGCTTACCGCCATCTTCGAGCCGGGCGCCCGCGGCGCCGAGCGCTGCACTGCGATGACCGTGGCCAACGCGACGCGGTCACCGCGAGCGGTCCATTCGGTGGCTTCTGCAACGACATCCTTCATCTTCAGATCTCCTCCAGGATGACAGCAAGCTCCTCGAGCGAGGCGAGCGAGTTTCCGGCCAGCAGCTCGTCGGCGTAGGGGATCGCGGCGCGCATCCCCCGGGTCAGTGGCTCGAAGTCGGGATGGGCCGCGAGCGGGTTCAGCCATACCAGGCGGTACGCGCTCCGCCGCAGGCGCGCCATCTCCGCGGCCAGCAGCTCCGGCTCGCCGCGATCCCAGCCGTCGGACAGGACGACCACGACCGCCCCTCGCCCCACCCGGCGCCCGTGAACTCGGTTCAGCTCCGCCAGAGCCGCTCCGATCCGCGTACCGCCGGCGAAGTCCGCCACCGCCTCGGTGGCGCGCTGGAGCGCGCGGTCGGGGTCACGCCCACACAGCTCATTGGTGATCCGCGTCAAGCGCGTGCCGAATGCGAACGCCTCGACCCGCCGGCGCGCGGCGACGGCGGCCTGCAGGTACTGGAGCAGCATCCGCGCGTACGCCGACATCGATCCCGACACGTCGCACACCAGGACCAGCGGCCGCGGGCGGCGGCTCGGCGCGCGCCAATGGCGGTGGACCGGATCGCCGGCGGTCCGCAGCGATGCCCGCAGGATTCGGCGCAGGTCGGGCTGATGACCCCGCCTGCGCGACGGCCTCGCGCGTCGCGAGAGCCGCGTCGGCCCCCTCCTTGCCAGCTCCACGATCAGCTGATGGGCGAGCGCCAGCTCGGCTTCGTCGTAGGCGGCGAAGTCCTTGTGGCGTAGCAGCTCCACGTCGCTCCAGGCGGCCGGGACCGGAGCCGGCTCCCGCGCCCCGCGCTGGTCGCCCCCGGGCGGTCCGGGCACGCCGGCTCGCGGCAGCACCGCGCGCGCGATCGCGCCCAGCTCTGACAGCGACTCCCACTCCCCAGGCGCCGCCGGTTCGCCGAATGCGCCAACGAACGCAGCGTCGAAGCGTTCGAGGTCGTCTCTCGATGAGCACAGCACCGCCCGGAGCGCGAGCCGCGCGTCCTCGCGACTGCTGGCGTCCACCGACGCGAGCGCGTTGTGGGCGGTCAGCAGCTCGCCGACCCCGACGCGAGTGCCCTGCGCGCGGAGCGCCGCGGTCAGCGCCGCCAGCCCATCCGTCACGGCACGGGCGGCGCGATCCCCGGCGTCAGACACCCTCGAGTACCCCCCGCTCCCTGACCCTCACGACGTCCTCGTGGACCTTCAGCGCGGCGCCGAGCGTCTCGGTCAGATCGGCGTCCTCGCCGAGCGCGAGCAGCGCCCGCGCCCACACGAGCGTCTCCCCCACGCCCGGCAGCTTGTAGAGGTCGCCCTGCTCGCGCAGCCGTCCCACCGCAGCGACGACACGGCCCGCGATCGCCTCCGGAACCCCGGGGATCCGCACCCGCACGATCTCGCGCTCGCGGTCGGGCGAGGGGTAGTCGATCCAGTGGTACAGGCAGCGGCGCTTCAGCGCGTCGTGGAGCTCGCGGGTCCGGTTCGAAGTGAGCATCACGACCGGCCGCCGACGCGCCACCACCGTCCCCAGCTCGGGGATGGTGACCGCGAAGTCCGACAGGAACTCGAGCAGGAACGCTTCGAACTCATCATCGGCGCGGTCGACCTCGTCGATCAGCAGCACGACCGGGCCGTCGTGTTCGAGCGCCTCGAGCAGCGGCCGCCGGAGCAGGAATCGCCGAGAGAACAGCTCTCCCTCGTCAGCG
>CATPBV010000284.1 GCA_955652345.1 uncultured Solirubrobacteraceae bacterium
CCGTACGAAATGTATCCGTACTCGCCCTGGCCCGGGCAGTGCGAGAACGGTGGCGGGTTTACCATGACCCGGTCCTAACCGGAGCCGAGCGGGTGTACCTGCTGGGGGATCCGAGCAGGTGCACCGTTGCCCGCGCAGCTAGCAGAGAGGCGTGCGAGCGCGATTGGTTCAATGCACGGCCCATCCCGTGAGCTCGATCGACTACGAAGCGCAGTACGACAACAGCCGCCGCGTTCCCGAGTCCGACGCGATCCGCGCCCGCTGGCGGGCTGCATCGACCGAGTATCGCGCGGCGGCCAACGCCGAGCTCGACCAGCCATATGGTCCCGGCGCCCGTCATCGCTACGACCTGTTCAAGGCTCACGGCCCGGACACCCCACTGGTGCTGTACATCCACGGCGGCTACTGGCAGATGGGCGACCGGACGCTGTACGCGTTCCTTGCTCGCGCGCTGAACGCGACCGGCCTGAACGTCGTGATTCCCTCGTATTCCCTTGCTCCCGCCGTCGCCGTGCTCGACATAATCGACGAGCTGCGCAGCTGCCTGGCGGCTTTATGGCACCGAATCAGAGTGCGTCCGGTCGTAGTCGGGCACTCCGCCGGGGGGCACCTGACAGCGGCGATGCTTGCCACAGATTGGTCCGCGGTCGAGGGCGTACCCGATGATCTGGTCCAGACCGGGGTGGCAATCAGCGGGATCTTCGATCTCGGCCCGTTAGTGAGCACCAGCGTCAACGATGCAGTCGGGCTCGATCTGGACGGCGCGCGGGCGGCGAGTCCTCGCTTCTGGCCAACGCCGCCGCAGGACCGGGAGCTGGTCGCCGTCGTTGGCGCCGAGGAGAGCTCCGAGTTCCGCCGCCAGAGCCGCGAGATGGCCGAGCACTGGCGCGCCGCCGGACTGCCGAGTGAGTACCTCGAGATCCCCGGCGCCAACCACTTCACGGTCGTGGACGAGCTCGCCACGCCGGGAACGACGCTGTTCGAGCGCGTCGTCGCGCTCGCGCACGAGGTGCGCGCAACCGGCGGCGCCGGCTAGGCGTCTCGCCGGGCAGCGGCCGCCGCCAGAGCATCCTCCGGGCGCTCGAACGCCACCATCTCCGCGACCTTGCCGTCGCGGAAGGTAGTGAGGTTCGCGCGAAGCTCACCGTCCTCGTCGGCGTCGGGGGGTCGGAAGACGATCACGACCTGATCGCCGAGGTCGATCACGTCGACGAGCTCGCCGAGGCTTCGGCCCTCGCGCCCGCGCATGTCGCGAGCCCGTGCCATATACGCGAGGGCTTGTTCTGAGTTGTGGCACGCGCCCGGCGACGATGGATCGCCACCATGCCAGTTGACGTCAGCGTGCAGAAGTGGGCGGATGGCATCGAAGTCGCCTCGGGCGATCGCCTCCCAGCCACGCCGCGCAAGCTCTACGTTGGTCTTGGTCATCCGGGACCCGAGCCGCCGACCGCCGTGCAGCACCAGCCGTCGAGCCGAGGGAAGACACCGCGGAACTGCTGGGAGACGTGTGAGACGATCTGATCGCTCGGGGGTCCCTTGGCGCGGACGAAAACCCACTCATCGGCGCCGGGCCATGTCGCCAGCAGCCACTGGCTGTTCGGCGACCACGCGAGCTGGCTCAGTCCAGCGCCGCGAGGCGTGATGCGAGTCGTGAACACCGCCTGCGAGGCGCCTGGCCCGGCGCTCCACCCGACGAGAGTGATCGTCCGATCGCTGAGGAGCGCAAGCGTCTGGCCGTCGGGTGACAGTGCTCCGTCGACTAACGGCTGTCGCGCCGGCGCGGTGACAGATCCGAGCGGGCGGCCGGTTCCATCGAAGACCGTTGCCAGCTGGCTGCTGAGCGCCAGCAGGCGAGAGCCGTCGCCCGAGAACGCGAGCACCTTGGGACTGCTCGATAGGCGCGGCGACGTCCACAGCCGGTGGCCAGAGTCATCAACCGAGACGATCTGCCGCTTCGCGGAGGCGTAGACGAGCTCATATCGTGGACCGGGTCGCCAGGCCGGCGCGACCGGCGCCACGTTGGTGGCCACAGACCACCGAGCCGTCGCGCCGGGCGCCAGATCCTTCTGCCGATTGTCGCCGGTGTTCAGCCACAGCGACCCACCACTGATGAAACTGATTCTGGAGTTGATGGAGCCTTGGGGTTCGAACCAGCTCAGGTAGCGGGCGCCTGCGACCGGGGCGCTCCAGAGGACCGCGCCGGAGGGATCGAGCGCTACGAGCCGGTGCGCGCTGGCCGCCGCCACGTACAAACCATGGGGGGACCAAGTGGCGACGTCCCACTGACCCAGACGATGCCGAGCGCCGCGGTCCTTGACGATCCACGTCCCACTGGGAGACGTGACCAGCAGACGCGAGCCGCGCAACGGAAGCGATATGACATTGCTGGCCGCGGGGCTGCGCGGGCTGAGCGCACTGTTTATCCAGTGGTGGACAGCTGCTCCGGCGGGCGTCAGCGCCATCACTGCCGCGACGCCCAGCAGCAGCGCCGGAACCGGCACGAATCGCAGGCGGCTCCGCCGGCGAGGCACGCTCAGCCGCCCGACATACGCGGAGCGCGCCACCGCCCAGGCCCGCTCCTGCGCGCCGACCTCGTCCGGGACAGATATGCCCTGCAGGAGTCGCTTAGCCCTGGCTTCCCGTCCGCGCCTCATCGCAGGCCCGCCTCCCGCATCCGAGTATCGAGCACGTCGAGCGCGCGCCGGAGCCGGGAGTTCACGGTCCCGCGCGGCAGCTCGAGCGCGTCGGCGATCTCCCCCGGGGTGTACTCGAGCACGTAGCGCATCACTACGACCGCGCGGTGCTCCGGCGAGAGCGTCGCCAGCGCGTCCAGGACCTCCTCGGAGTACCCCGCTCGGCCGGCCTCCTGCGGCGCCGCGCGCTCGGGCAGCTCTCCGGACGCCTCGCGCCGGGCGGCGCGGGCCCGGGTCCAGTCGATCGCGCGATTCGCAACGATCCGCCCGAGCCAGGGGGCGAACGGGCGACTGCGATCGAATCGATGCAGCGTGCGGATCGCCGACATGAACGCCTCCTGGGCGATGTCCTCGGCGGCTGCGTGGTCATGCACGATCAGGAACGCGGCGCGGTAGGCCCGCGGCCAGTGCCGGCTGAAGAGCTCCTCGAGGTCCGTCTCCGAGCCGCCCTGCGCGCCCCGGATCAGGGCACGCTCGCTTCGCAGGCGCCGTGCGCGGCGCACCGGCAGGGGGCGCTCGACGGTCAACGTCTCAGCGGCCGCCGGCACAAGCTCAGCGATTCGGGGCGCCATGGAC
>CATPBV010000285.1 GCA_955652345.1 uncultured Solirubrobacteraceae bacterium
GCCTACCCGCGCTCACGGGCACGCCGTCCCGGCTCTCGTTCCCGAGCGCCCACGCGACCACCTCGTTCGCCGCGGCCCGGGCGTACTCGCGCGTGGCTCCCCCGGGACCGCTGTACACGGCGGCGGCTGCGTTCGCGCTGAGCCGTCCGTATCTCGGCGTGCACTACCCCACCGACGTCGTTGGGGGAGCGGTGCTGGGCAACATCATCGCCACCATGTGGCCATGAGAGTTGGGATCGTCGGGCTTCCCAACGCCGGGAAGTCGTCGCTGTTCACGGCGCTGACCGGCGCGGCCGCGGAGGCCGCAAATTACCCGTTCACGACGATCGAGCCGAACGTCGCGGTCGTGCCGGTCGCCGACGAGCGCCTCGATGCCGTCGCCCGGACGGTCGGCTCCTCGAAGGTGGTGCCCGACACGATCGCGTTCCACGACATCGCCGGCCTTGTGGCGGGTGCGCACCGCGGCGAGGGGCTCGGCAACCAGTTCCTGCGGAACATCCGCGAGACCGACGCGATCGTGCACGTGGTCCGCGTCCACGACGAGCCGAACGTCGTCCACCCCGAGGGCAGCGTGGATCCGATGCGGGATGTGGAGACGATCGAGACCGAGCTCCTGTACGCCGATCTCGAGCAGGCCGAGCGGCGCCGCGAGCGGGTGGTGCGCGCTGCCAAGACCGGCGAGCCCCGGATCGTCGCCGAAGCGGCGTGGCTCGATCAGCTGATCGCTGCGCTTCAGGCTGGCCGCCCCGCCGCGACGGTGCCTCCCCCCCGGGACGCCCCCGATGCGATGGCTCAGCTCCAGCCTTTGACGGCGAAGCCGATGCTGTTCGTGGCAAACGTCGAGGAGGGCTCCGACGAGGTCCCGGCCGCGCTCGTTGCGCACGCTCGCTCGCACGGGGCCGCGGCGGTCGCACTATCGGCGCGCCTCGAAGCAGAGCTTGCCGAGCTGGAGCCGTCGGAGGCCGCCGCGATGCGGGCCGATCTGGGCCTGTCCGAGTCGGGACTCGCGCGCGTCGTGCGCGGCGCCTTCTCGCTGCTCGACCTGGTCGCGTTCTTCACGGCCGGCGAGGACAAGCCCGCGCAGTCCTGGCACCTCTGCCGCGGGCTGACCGTCTGGCATGCCGCGGGGATGGTCCACACCGACATGCAGCGGGGGTTCGTGCGGGCCGAGGTCGTGCCGTGGAGTGAGCTTGTGGACGCCGGGGGCTACGCCGGCGCCCGGGATCGCGGCACGCTGCGGGTCGAGGGGCGCGACTACGTGGTCGCCGACGGGGACGTGATCAACGTGCGGTTCACGCCGTAGCCAATGGGCGACGGCTGTGGGACCCCGACCGCAGCTAGCACGCGCCACCGCCGTGTGCATGATGCGTCACGATGCGTCCCGCGCTCCGTGTGTGCCGTGTTACGCACGTGATTTGTGCATAACGCGGCACGCCCGAGAGTCAACACGCAGGCTGACGCGCTATGCACCCTATCCGGGCCCCGGCTACAGGTCAGTGAGGTCCTGCGCCTCCTCGAGCCGCTCTGCCAGGCGATTCAACCCAAGCTCCCGAGCCGCGAGGGCCCCTCGCTTCATATCGGTCGCGCGATCGGGTGGGCGCTGCACCTCGACCGGCCGCAGCGTCGCTATCTCCCGGAACGCCCGCAGCTCATCCGCGGAGTCGAGCAGAGCGCCGGCAATCCTGGGACGCTCCACACCGACCTTGCCGGCAGCGGCGATGGCCCCCTCTAGCGAACCGTGGCGTTGCAGCAGCTCGGCGGCGGTCTTCGGGCCGATGCCGGGCGCGCCCGGCAACCCGTCGGAGGGATCGCCGCGGAGCGCGATGAAGTCGGGGACGAGCGCCGGCGGAACGCCGTAACGTCGCTCGACCTCCCGAGGGTCGATGACCTCGAACCCGATCTTTCCCGACTTCAGGAAGAGCACGCTGACCCCGTCTCCGGCGCACTGGTACATGTCACGGTCGCCGGTGAGGATCAGCGTCTCACCACCGGCGGAGGACTCCGTGATCGCGAGCGAGCCAAGCAGGTCATCGGCCTCCAGCTCGTCGGAGGTCTCGGTGCTCCATCCGAACGCGTCGAAGAACTCGGGCGCCCGCTCGAACTGCCAGGCGAGCGCGTCCGGAACGGGCGGCCTGTCGGCGTGGTAGCGGGGATAGAGCTCGACGCGGTAACGCCCGGCCTCGGCTCCGAAGCAGACCACGATTGCCCGCGGCTGCTTGTCGGCCGCGACTCTCAGCAGAATGTTGGCGGCGCCGAGCAGCGCGTTCACCGAATGCTCGCCCGCCCCCCGGATCGAGTCGGGCAGCGCGAAGAACGAGCGATAGAGCACGAACGGCCCGTCGACTACGACTAGCGGCGCTGGCATCGCCGCCTGAGCCTAGCTGGGCAGCCGACCGCGAAAGTCGCTCCCCACCCGGGGTTTGCCTGGGCACGCTTGGGCCGGGCGCGACCAATCTGCTCACGGCCGTCGCGGATGCGAACCTGGACCGTGCGCCTCTGGTCGCCCTCACCGGTCACCCGACGCCCTGGCCCTCGACCTCCCGTCGCTGATCGTCGTCCCGATCGACTACTCAATCGACGTAGCCATCTCGAAAGAACTCGGCGCCGAAACTGTCGCGACCTAACGCTGATGTCCGATGGCTAGAACCGGCCCCGGGCCTCCTTGTAGTTGAGGAGGCCCCGGGGTCGGATTAGCCATCGCCTAGTGCCATCCTCCGCAAGTCCATCGCCTTGTTATAGGTCTCCTCGTCGACGCCCTTCTCGAGCGCCACGTCGCGCAGCATCCGCCCCGAGCTGGCCGCCTCATTGACGATCTCGGCCCCCTTGTCGTAGCCGATGTACGGATTCAGCGCCGTCGCGGCGGCGAGCGTCGACTCGGCGGAGCGCTCGCACCCGGCTGCGTTGGCCCTGATCCCCTCGACACACTTCTCGGCAAACACTCGCGTGGTGGTGCTGAGCAGCCTGATCGACTCGAGCAGGTTGCGCGCGATCAGCGGGACGCGGACGTTGAGCTCGAAGTTGCCCTGCATGCCGGCGATCGTGATCGCGCCGTCGTTGCCGATGACCTGCGCCGAGACCTGGAGCA
>CATPBV010000286.1 GCA_955652345.1 uncultured Solirubrobacteraceae bacterium
CGTCTATGCCGCGACGGGCAACTCGCAGGGGTCCGCGCGGGAGGACGCAGGATATGCCGAGGCGGTCGTTGCGCTCAGTCCGACCTTGGCCGTCCAGCAGTACAACCAGCCGCTGCGAACGCCGTGCTGTATCACCGACCGCGACTTCGGCACCACCCCGGTGCTGATCCACGCGCGGGGCTGCCCGCCGCAACTCGTCGCGCTGAACAAGAACGGCGATCTCTTCCTGTACGACCGCGCCAACATCGCCGCGGGTCCCGTCCAATCGCTGTGGGTCGCCGCGAACTCGGCGCAGTCGCCGCTCCCGCTGATTGGAGTTCCGGCATTCGACCCGGCTACGCGCACGCTTGTGCTGATGAGCCCGACGACGCCATCGACGCCTGGTCTGCGCGCCGGGTTGCAGGCGCTTACCCTGACCAGCGGTTGCCGTTTCGTGGTGCGCTGGTCGGGCTGGTCCGATCCTCCGAACGCGTACAGCCCCCCCACGATCGCCCGGGGCGTGGTCTATTTCGGCTCGGGGCGTAACGGGTTCCTGCGTGCGTTCCGGCTCAGCGACGGGCGCCAGCTATGGAATTGGAGGCCGTCGACCCAGCCCATCTTCGCCGCGCCCGCGGTAGATCGAGCGACCGTGTTCTTCGCCGGCTGGGACGGAAACGTGTGGGCGTTCAAGCCGGGCGGCTGACGGCCGATCTGGGCGCGCGCGACGCAGGGTTCGCCTGGATTGCGGTGGTAGGCTGACGCCGGGACCGTGGCCAGACCGCTAAGGAAACCGATGAGCGAGGGCGATTCCGCCCGGTAGGCGGAAGCGGAGCGTAGGGCGCCATGACCGGGATGCTGTACTCGTTGGCGCGCTTCTGCGTCGCCCGACGTGGCCTCGTCCTATGTATCTGGCTGTTCCTGACGATCGCGCTGGTCCTCGTCTCGCACCGGCTCGGCGACAACACGAATGACAATCTCTCGCTACCGGGGACCGACAGCCAGCACGCGACCAACGTCCTGACCAAGTCGTTCCCGACTCAGGCCAACGGGACCAGTCCGATCGTCCTGCACGCGCCGAGCGGCAAGCTGACCGATTCGAAGTACGCGAGCGCGGTCAACACGGCGGCGGCCGACGTGGCGAAGGCGCCGAACGTCGCCGCCGTTACCAACCCGCTTACGCCGCAGGGCGCCGCAGCGCTCAGCAAGGACCAGAGCACCGGCTACCTGACCGTCGGGCTCAAAGTCAGCCCCGGCTCGCTGTCGGTGGACGACGCCCAGACGATCATCGACGCCGCCGCGAAGCCGGCCCAGGCCGCGGGGCTGCAAGTCGAGACGGGGGGACAGCTCGGCCAGAAAGTCTCCAAGCCGTCGACGGAGTCGAGCGAGCTGGTCGGGATCGTGGCTGCGATGGTGATCCTCACGCTGACCTTCGGCACTGTGGTCTCGATGCTGCTGCCGATCATCACGGCGATCTTCGCGCTCGCCTCGACGCTCGCGATCATCCGGATCCTCGGGCACGTGCTGTCGGTGCCGACGGTCGCGCCGACGCTCGCCACGATGATCGGTCTCGGAGTCGGCATCGACTACGCGCTGTTCATCGTCACTCGACATTTCCGAGGCCTGAACGAGGGCCTGCCGATGGACGAGTCGATCGCGCGCGCGACCGCAACCTCGGGAGGCGCTGTGTTCTTCGCCGGCGGGACGGTCACGATTGCGCTGGTATCGCTTGCAGTTGCGGGCATCCCGCTCGTCACGACGATGGGCCTGATGGCGGGGATAGCGGTCGTCGTGGCCGTGGTCGGTGCCCTCACGCTGCTGCCTGCGGTGCTCGCGATGCTGGGACCGCGGATCAACTCGCTGCGGGTTCGGGACCTGCATCCCCAGGAGCACGCCAAGACCGGCCTGTGGTCCAAGTGGGCAAATGACATCGCGAAACAGCCACTCGTCGCTGGACTCGCGGCTCTGGCGATCCTGATCCCGCTGTCGATACCGCTGTTGTCGCTGAACTTGGGCCAGCAGGACACCGCCGCCCTGTCGACGTCGACCACCGCCAGGCGGGCCTACGATCTGATTGCCAAGTACTTCGGTCCCGGTGTGAACGGCCCACTGGTGATCGCCGTATCGCTTGGGTCGCCCGCTCAGCCAGCCTCGGGATCGTCGAGCTCGAGCTCGTCCGGGAGCGACCCGCGCGCCACCGACCCGCGCCTTGCCACCCTCCAGAAGGACGTCTCGAGCACAGCGGGTGTTGCTGCGGTGGCCCCGACCCAGATCGACAAGGCCGGCACCACGGCGTTCCTCAACGCCATCTCGAAGGCAGGACCAGCTGAGAATGCGACGACGACCCTCGTCGACAAGCTGCGCTCCAGCGTGATCCCGAGCGCCGACAAGGGCACGAACATGCGCGCATATGTCGGCGGCAGCACCGCCGCCTACGAGGACCTCGCCTCCCGGATCTCGGGCAAGCTGCCGATTCAGATCCTTGTTGTGATCGCGCTCAGCTTCCTCCTGCTGATTCTCGCGTTCCGGACGGTGGTGGTGCCGCCCCAGGCGGCGGTGATGAACCTGCTTTCGATCGGCGCCTCGTACGGCGTATTGACGGCGATCTTCCAGTACGGGTGGCTGAGCGGGGTGATCGGGCTGAGCGGGCCCGTGCCGATCGTGTCCTACGTGCCGTTGTTCATGTTCGCGATCCTGTTCGGACTCTCGATGGACTACGAGGTCTTCCTGGTCAGTCAGATCGAGGAGCACGTCCATGCGGGTGAGGACAACCGCAGCTCGGTCGTCTCGGGCCTCGTCACGAGCGCGCGCGTGATCACCGCTGCGGCGTTGATCATGGTGTTCGTGTTCGGAAGCTTCGTCCTGAACGGCGATCCGACGATCAAGCAGTTCGGGATCGGTCTCGCGGTCGCGGTGATCCTCGACGCGACCGTGGTCCGCTGCCTCCTGGTCCCGGCGCTGATGATCCTGATGGGGAAGATCAACTGGTACATGCCGGGCTGGCTCGACCGGGCGGTGCCGCACTTCAGCATCGAGGGCGCAGAGTTCTTCGCGGAGCGCGACAAGGTCATCTCTGAAGACGTGAGCCCCGTTCCCGTCGGCGCGGCCGGCGCACCGGAGAGCTGAGGCCGATCCAGGCGGTCGCGGCGCTCGCAGGGTTGGCGCAGCGCCCCGGCAGGCAACTCGGAAGCGCCTCCGGTCCGGATGGCAGCCGCTCGAACCGTGCGCACGGGCTCACGCGGGACAGATGGCTGCAACAGCGCGCGCAGCTGTGCCTCCGGTGGTGAGGCTGAGTCGCCAGGCGATGCTTGCCGACTCCGTGGGAATCACGACTCGCGTGGTACCGCGAGCTGCCAGAAACCCGATGTAAACCGGCCGCTGGCTGGGCGCGAAGTGACTGACGCCGATTACGAGCGGAACGCTGGTCAGGTTCTTTAGCAGCGCTCCGCCCGCCGACAGCGCAAGCGGGGGTCCCGCGTGTGCGACTCCGACTCCCGCCATGAGCGGCACACAGCGGCTGCCCGAACGGCCGGCCTGGCCGGGCCGCACGGCGACGCCAAACGCCGTGGCCAGCACGCTGTCGGCGGCCTGCCGTTGCGAGAGCGTTGAGGAAGCGATCTGCTCGGGGGAGTAGTACGGGGGCGACCCGTGAGCTGCCGTCTCGGCGAAGTACCTGCCGGCAGTCACGCCGGAGAGGTAAGGATCGTGCGCCACCGCCGCCGTGAACCAGAGGCTGGGCGGCGCCACAGCGCGAGCCAGCTCCAACGCGCCCAGGTCGACTTCCGCCGTTTGCGACTCGACGCGCATGAAGTCAAACCCCCGACGAAACACGGCGAGGTTCGAAGCGACGACAAGCACAGTGACGGTTGCTAGGACCGCGAGCCCGGCCCGGCCGATACGCACGCCGCGCAGCAGTTCGGCCGCGAGCAGGATTAGCAGCACGGCGCTGGTCAGCTGATAGCGACTGGCGGTCGCGGCTCGGCCAGGGATCGCGCTCGCCCCCGTAAGCAGCCAAAACGCCAGCGCGGTCCCGCCGAGAACGAGTGACCAGGGGGTTGGTCGGCCCCCTCTGAGCAGCCACCACACGAGACACAGCACAGCGACAACCGTCAGCACGTGACCGCTCGAGACAGCCGCCGGCAGCGACGCATGAACCAAGCCCGTGACCGAAGCCAACCCCGCTGATACGGCGTCGAACAGGTAGCGCGGCAGGTGCTCGACGTGCGCGGTGGAGATCCCAGAGCTTTGCTTGTGCCCAAAGAAGGCCCACCAAAGCACAAACAGGGCCGTCGGCACGGCAGGTATCCATAACTGCACCGGGCGCCTTCGGACAACGACCACGATCGCGCTGCCGACGATGAACGGAATTGCCAAGGTGAACAGTAGGATCGCGCACACGAGTAGGGCGCAGGCGGTCGCGTTGCGTGCGATCGTGTCCGACTCCAGCGCGAGCAGCGCGGCAATGCCCAGCGTCAACGCTCCCAGATGGCTGATCGACGCGAAGAACAGAAGCGCCTCCCACGCCGGGCCCATGAACACGATCACGGCAGCCGCGGCCAAGCCAACGACCGATCCGAGCCGTTCCTCAACGAGCACGAACACCAGCACCCCCAAGGCCGCGACCGTGAGTCCCGTGACGAGCCCGAACGGCAGATAGGAGCCAAGTCCGAACGCTGCAACCAGTGCCTTGTACATGACCGCCAGCAGCACGACGATGTTCCCGTTGCGAGGGGCCAGCACCGTATCGAGCCCGCCGTGCGACTCGAGACCAGGGCGCTGGAGCAGGAAGTACCAGTCGTCGTTGAAGAACGTCAGCTGACTCTGCAGGACGACCACAAGCAGACCGCCCGCGGCGCAAACCAACGCCAGCAAGAGCTTTGGCGACAGGACGCTGCCGAGCGCGAGAGCGCCAGAGCTCTCTCGCGAGGCCATCATCAGCACACGATAACCGCC
>CATPBV010000287.1 GCA_955652345.1 uncultured Solirubrobacteraceae bacterium
ACTTGCTGCGAGCTTGTGCTGCGCGATCCCGAACAGCCAGGCGTGAGCGGGCGCCTCCCCCGGCCGGTAGCGCGAGCACGACACCAGCACCGCCGCAAACACCTCCGCGGTGAGGTCGGCAGCGAGCTCCGCATCCCCCGTGCGGCGCAGGAAGTACGCCAGCACCGCCCGCTCGTAGCGTCGGTAGAACGCGGAGAAGGCGGCACAATCGCCGCTGGCGGCGCTCAGCAGGTTGGTCGTCGGTGTCGGACGCTCGTTGGTTTATATGTGGCTAGTGGTTAACGCTCGCGCTCGGGGAACGTCTGTGACCAGAGGATGTGTCCGCTACGGTGGCCGGAGCAATGTGCCGTCTGTTCGGCTTGAGTAGCGGGAGCGAGCCCGTACGCGCCACCTTCTGGCTGCTCGAGGCGCCCGACTCCCTCGCGCAGCAGAGCCGCCACAACCCGGACGGCACCGGATTGGGGATCTTCGACGAGGACGGCCGTCCTATCGTCTACAAGCAGCCGATCGCCGCCTACAAGGACCAGTCCTTCGCGCAGGAGGCCCGCGAGGTGTCCTCCCCCACGTTCGTCGCGCACGTCCGGTACGCCTCGACCGGGGCGATCAGCCTGCAGAACACGCATCCGTTCGAGCAGTCGGGTCGGCTGTTCGCGCACAACGGGGTTGTCGGCGACCTTCCGCGGCTGGAGCAGGAGCTGGGCGACGCAATGTCACTCGTGCAGGGCGACACCGACTCCGAGCGGTTCTTCGCGCTGATCACGCGCGAGGTCGACAGGGCCGGCGACGTCGGCGAAGGGATCGCGCGCGCAGCCCGCTGGGTCGCCGAGCAGCTGCCGGTGTTCGCCCTCAACCTGGTGCTCATCGGCGATTTGGACCTGTGGGCGCTCAGGTATCCCGACACGCACGACCTGTTCGTGCTCGAGCGGGCCGCGGGTGGGCCAACGGGCGCTCGCCACATGGAGCACGCGAGTGCCCGCGGATCGGTCCGGGTCCGCTCTGGTGATCTAGCGGACCGGCCGGCGGTGGTGCTCGCCAGCGAGCGGATGGACGAGGATGCCGGCTGGCGGGAGCTGGCATCTGGCGAGCTGCTCCATGTCGACGGTGAGCTGAACGTCACGCGCAAGACGGTGCTCGAGCGCTCACCTGCCCACCCGATTTCGCTCGCCGACCTCGATCCGCGCGCCGCCGCCTCTCAATCTCCCGCGGCCCGGCAGTGAGCGCTCACAACGCCGTCGGGATGCCGCCCGGGCCCCGCCTGCCCCGGGTACTCCAGACGGCCGGGTTCATCTTCGGCGCCCCCCGCTTCATCGAGGCTTGCCGCAGACGCTACGGCGACGCGGTCACCTTCAGCACCCTGTTCGACAGCTCGTTCGTGATGCTGTTCGATCCCGGCCTCGTGAAGGAGCTGTTCCAGGGCTCTGGCGACCAGCTCCACGCGGGCGAGGCGAACGCGCTGCTGGGTCCGGTGCTCGGCGAGCGCTCGGTGCTGCTGCTCGACGGCGCCGAGCACCTGCGCCAACGGCGGCTGATGCTCCCCTCGTTCCACGGTCGGCGCCTGCAGGCTTACGCCGAGGTCATGCGCGAGTCTGCCGACACAGAGATCGACGGGTGGCCGGTGGGGCAGCAATTCCCGCTCCTGCCGAGCATGCAGTCGCTGACGTTGCGGGTGATCATGCGCGCGATCTTCGGATATCGAGACGGCGCCGAGGAGCGCGAGCTCCAGCGGGCGCTCCGCGCGATGATCGACCCGCTCTCGCGGCCGCGGGGAATGATGCTCCTGGCGTTGCTGGGAAGGTCGAGGGACGACGGCGCGCTGGCGCGCCGGTTCGAGCAGGCGCGGCGGCAGGTCGACCAGATTCTGTTTGCGGAGATAACGCGGCGGCGCGAGGAGCCCGGGCTGGCCGATCGCGAGGATGTGTTCTCCGCGCTGCTGCTTGCGGAGGACGAAGGCGGCACGCGTCTGAGCGACAAAGAGGTTCGCGACGAGCTCGTGACGCTGCTGCTCGCCGGCCACGAGACCACCGCCACGGGCCTCGCATGGACGCTCGACCTGCTGCTGCATTCGCCCGCGGTGCTCGCGCGGGCACTCGACGGTGACGCGGAATACCTCGACGCCGTGATCAAGGAGTCGCTGCGGATCCGGCCCGTGATCCCGGGCGTCGGCCGGGTCGTCCGTGGCGAACCGGTGCGGGTCGGCGGCTATTTGATCCCGCCCGGAGTCGAGATCAACCCCTCGATCAGGGTGATCCACCGCCGCGAGGAGCTCTATGCGGATGCCGGCGCCTTTCGGCCCGAGCGTTTTCTCGCGGGCGGCGCGCCCGACACGTACACCTGGATCCCGTTCGGCGGGGGCACCCGTCGCTGCCTGGGGGCGAGCTTCGCGCAGATGGAGATGCGAATCGTGCTCGAGCGGGTGCTGTCGCGCTGCGCGCTCCGGGCTGCTCGACCCGAGCTCGAGAAGGCTCAGCTGCGGACGATCACGCTCGTGCCGCGCGACGGGGTGCTGGTCGTTCAGGAACGCCCGCCGTCGGCGCGGTGAGTGGAACCGGCGGCCAAGTCCCGGTTCCCGCGCACCCGCGGCTGCAAACGTCACAACCGATCAGCGCGCCCACCGGTTGTAACGAAAGCCCGCGTGGAGCGGGCATACGTGACAACGGATCGCGGCGTGTTGCCGCTTGTAACGTTGAGCCGCCGTTGCGAGAGAAGGCTGCTACCGCGCCGCCTTCGCGGTGATCGTGGCTTTCCGGCTGATCACGACGGGCGGGTTGGCGTTCTGCACGGTGATCGTGACCGTGGCGGGAATGCGCCCGAACCGCGTGAGCAGGTTGCGACCGATCACTCCGATTGACAGGACGAGCTTCTTGCGCTGAGAAACACGGAGCGAGAACCTGGTCGAGCCGAGTACCACACGTCTCGTGTGGCGTCGGCCGTGACCCGAGTTCAGCGCGATGATCCGGTTACCGAGGAGCTTCTCGATCGTCGTCAACTGCGCGATACCTTTGCAAATGCCCCCCGTCGGCGCATGGCAAATGATCGTCACCCTGACCGTGAGTCGAGACTGGCGTGGCGCGCCCGTGAGCGTCACCGTCGTAGCGGCCGGCGTCGTGAAGGTCCGATCGACGCCGTAGCTGGTGTCGGTCGGGTTCGTGGCCACGATCCGGTAGTGGTAGAGCGTGCTCGGCTTCAGTCCGTTGATCGCGCTCGATACCGAGATCGCGGTGGCGCCCGCGCCTGCCGCGGTCGCATTGGTCTGGAGGCCATACGAGGTCGACGTTCCAACCTGGAAGTGGAACGTCGTTGGCTGCGAGTTTGGGCGCACCGAGCCGTTCAGCGCCGCGGATGACGAGCCCCCCGTCGTGGCGCTTCCAGTGCTTACGACGGGCTCGACCGTGATTCTGCCGATCGCGCCGGCGCCCCCGAGTTCGGTGAACCACATGTTTCCGTCCGGCCCTTGTGCGATCCCGTATGGCCCCTGGTTGGGTGTCAGTCCAGTGGTGAACTCATCGACGACTCCCGTCGCAGGATCGATTCGCGCGATCGCCCCGGCACTGCCCCACTCGGTGACCCAGAGCTTGCCGTCATCCCCGACCGCGATCGACCCAAGCATTTGACCGGTGATGCCGGAAGTGAACTCGCGGATTGCGATCGTCGCGGGATTGACACTGACGATCCGCCCCGGGAACGACCAGTCGCCGAACCACAAGTTGCCATCCGGCCCGAGTGCCAGCTCATTGGGCTGCTGATCCGTCGTGAACCCCGCTGTGACGCCTGCCGTTGCGACCTCCGTGATCGTCCCCGTCGATGGATTGACCCGGCCGACGCGGCCCGGGTTGTTGTACTCGGTGAACCACATGTTGCCGTCCGGGCCAGCGACGATGCCTGCCGGCGAGCTGGCCGGAGTGACGCCAGTCGTGAGCTCTGAGACCACGCCCGTACTTGGAACGACCTTGCCGATCCGGCTGACGTTCGCTTCGGTGAACCACAGATTGCCGTCCGGTCCGCGGGCTATGTCGTAAGGGCCTGAGTTAGGGGTCGGGGTCGTGTGTTCCGCCACCGCACCGCCGTTGGGGCTGATCTCCGCGATCGCTCCGGGGTTATGTGACTCGACGAACCACAGGTTCCCGTCCGGACCGGTGACTATGTCCTCCGGCCCGCGGCCCGCCGTAAAGCCTGCGGTGACGCCGCCCGTGGCTACCTCGGTGATGACCCCGGTGGTCGCGTTGATCTTGGCGACTCCGCCGGGGCTGCTGACCTCGGTGAACCACATGTTGCCGTCAGGACCGAGGGTGATGTAGGACGGACCTCGATTAGGTGTCAGCCCGGTTGTGAACTCGGTGATGGTGGGTGTCGGGGTGGCGTAGGAGGCGACGGGGCACGCAAGCGCCCCGACGGAAACGAGCAACGCCGTCGCACTTAAACCGAGGCACCGCTCCACGCCCACAGTCGATCAGCGACGATCGGGGCTGTCAAGAGCGCTCCGTGCCACCGGCCGGCGCGAATCGCTGATCCAGTCGCTCCACGACCCCGCGTAAAGGGCCGCGCGAACCCCGGCCAGCTCGAGCGCGAGGACCTCGTGCGCCGCGACCACCCCCGACCCGCAATACGCGCCGACGGCAACGTCGTCGCCGACCCCCGCCCGCCGGAAGCCTTCGACCAGCTCCCTCGGCGCCAGGAAGCGCCCGGACTGATCGACGTTCCTGTCGCTCGGCAGGTTGACGGCCCCGGGAATGTGGCCCGCGATCGGATCGACGGGTTCGCGCTCGCCCCGGAACCGCTCGGGCGCGCGCGCGTCGAGCAGCACTCCGCGCGCCGCCAGCTCCGCCGCGCCGTCGGCATCGATCAGCGGCATGCCGCCGGGACGAGCCTCGAAATCGCCGGCCTGCACGAGCGGCGCCTCGCGCTCAACCGGACAGCCCGCCTGCATCCACGCCGCCAGTCCCCCGTCGAGCACGGCGACCCGGCGATGCCCGAAATAGCGAAGCAGCCACCATGCCCGTGCCGCCGCCATCGCGCTCGCCGCGTCGTACACGACGACCCCCCGCGCGTTCGAGACGCCGGCCACGCGCATGCTCCGGGCGAACGCGTCAGCGGTCGGGAGGGGATGGCGCCCACCTGATCCGTCACGTGCCGGCGCGCTCGAGAGCTCGCTCTCGAGCTCGACAAACACAGCGCCTGGGATATGCCCACGCAGATACTCGGGGCGCATCGGTGGCGCGCCGAGCTGCCACCGCACGTCGAGCACCGTCGGCGGGTCCTCGCCGGCGAGCAGTTGCGCGAGCTCCGCGGCGGAGATGAGCGGGCTGCTAGCGGCGGCCTGTGGCATACCGAAGGATCGAGAGATCCGTCAGCCACTCGACGGGGGCGCGATCGTCGGTGTAGACCCTCCCTCCCGGCAGGGCCGGGCCGAGCCGCGCCGCCACCGTGTCGGCGAAGCTTCCGAGACCGTCCGGCAGGCTGGGCGCGGCGGCAGCGAGCCGAGCAGCCGACACCGCGGCCGAGCTCGCCAACACGAGTGAGTTCCCAGACGACACGACGTCGCGCGCGACGAACGGAAACACCGCGCGAAGCGTCGCCGACACCACCTCCTCGAGCGCATTTGATCCGGGGACATGGCCGACGTTGACGATCAGCATTCCTCCCGGCCGCAGGTGGGCGCGCACAGAGGCGAAGAACTCGCGCGTCACGAGGTAGAACGGGATGTACGGCTGCCGGTAGGCATCGAGGAAGATCGCGTCGTAGCGGTTGGCGTTGGCGGCCAGCCATGGCCTTGCATCGGCGGTGTAGAGGTGGAGGCGAGCGCCACGCAGACCGAAGTAGCGCCTGCCGATGCTGCTCAGCGCGCCGTCGAGCTCGACAGCATCGACTCGGGTCTGTGGAAAGTAGTGGCCATACGCGCGGGCGACCGTACCCGCGGCATCGCCCAGGATCGCAACCCGAGCCGGCACGCCGCGCTCGGCCGACGCCGGAAGCACCAGGAAGTCATCCCAGTAGCCGTCGGTTAGATAACTCCACGGGCGGTACAGCGAGTGGATCGCGACCCCCTCGTTGAGCTGGAGCCATCGCTCGCCGTTGCGGAACTGGAGAACGCGCACGTACTGGTAGGAAGTCTCGGCCGAGTAGATCACCCGGGCGCCCGCGACATCGGTACCGACCCCCGGCGGCGAGATCAGCAACAGCAGCGCGATCGCAATCGGTAGCAGCGCCGCCCGGCGCGAGCCGAACCCAAGCGCGGCCGCCAGCGCGAGCGCGAGCGCGAACACGATGAACGTGCGGTGGGTCCCGATCACCGGGATCAGCAGCAGCGCCGCCGCGAACGTCCCAACCAGCGCGCCGGCGGTCGAGATCGCGTACAGGCTGCCGGTCACGGACCCCGTCTCGTGCACCGCTGTCAGCATCAGCCGGTTGGCGTACGGAGCGACCGTTCCGAGCAGCATCACCGGTATCGCGACGAGCACCAGCACCGCCGCCAGCGACCCCAGGAAGCCGCCGACCGACAGCGCGCCGAGCGCCCGCACCGACAGGCGCAGGAATGGATCGGCCACGAACGGAACGACCGCAAGCAACACCGCCGCGACCGCGATGATCGTGCACAGACCCCGAAGATCAGATCGCCGGTCCGCAAGCCTGCCACCGACCGCGTAGCCCACGGACAGCGCCACAAGCACCGTCGCGATCGTGTTGGCCCAGATGATCGTCGAGGCGCCGAAGTACGGCGCGAGCAGCCGTGCGGCGGCGATCTCGGCGCCCAGGCTGGCGCCGCCCACGACGCACGCGATCGTTCGGATGAGCGCGGGCCGCGGGCGGCTCGAGGACGACGCTCCGGCTGGCTCGTTGACCGTCGTTCGAGCCTGGGCGGGCGCGTCCTCGAGGTCCGGAGTCCGCGTTGCCACTCCTCCGCTCAGCGCTTGCGTCGCAGCAGCCGGTCGGGCACCGGAACGGGAGAGAGCCTCTGGGCTGCGAGCCGGGCGAACTGGCGTGGATCGGCCTTCAGGACAAGCATCGCGAGCTCGGCTCGCTCGCTCGTCGTGAGCTTGCTGGGACGGCCACGTCCGCGGCGCATCAGCTGGAGAAAACGCCGGCGATCGTCGGGACCGAGCTTGTTGTAGTGCTCGCGGGCGAGGATCGCCACCTCCGCCACGGCGTACAGCCTGGCGATCGGGACCCGCCGCAGCATGGCCACGCGCGCGAGCAGCTTGGCGGTCTGCATCGCAGCGAGTGTAGGGGGAGCGGCGCGGCGGCTCGGGCAACCCGGACTAGCACTTGTACCGTTCTCGGCCATGGAGCTCGAGCAGGCGATCCGCAGCAGGCGAACGCACAAGGCGTTCGCACCCGAGTCAGTCCCCCGCGAGCTGCTCGACGAGCTGCTCGAGCTGGCGCGATGGGCACCAAATCACCATCTGACGAACCCTTGGCGCTTTCGCGTACTCGGACCCGTGTCGCTGAGCAGGCTGAAGGACGCAGCCGGGCCCGAAGCGGCGACGAAGCTCGACCGCGCTCCGACCCTGGTCGCGGTCAGCGCGCTTCGCTCCACGGATCCCGTCCAGGACCTGGAGGACATGTGCGCGGCGGCATGCGCAACCTACGCGGTGCTGCTGGGGGCTCACGCGCGTGGGCTTGCGGGCTACTGGCGAACCCCGGCAGTGCTCCGAACCGATGCCGGCTGCGCCGCGGTCGGGATCGGACCGGATGAGCGATTCGTCGCGCTCATCCATCTGGGGTGGCCGCGTCAGGAGAAGGAGCCGCCGGAGCGAGCCCCAGCGAGCGACGTGATCTCGTATCTCGACTGATGGCACGCTTGGTCTACCGCGAGCGCCCAGCCACTGGTGAGGCTGAGGGCCTGCTGGTCCTGCACCACGGTCGCGGCGCCGACGAGAGCGATCTGCTCCCGCTCGCCGACCTGCTCGACCCGGACCGCCGGCTGCACGTGGTCACGCCGAGGGGTCCGTTGCCGTTTCCCGGCACGTTCGGTTATCGGTGGTACGAGCCTCGCGAGGTCGGCTATCCGGATCCGAACACGTTCCTGAGCTCGTACCGAGCGCTCGGCGAGTTCCACGACGAGCTCCGGGAGCAGACAGGCCTCACGCCCGAGCAGACGGTGCTCGGCGGCTTCTCGATGGGGACGGCGATGAGCTACGCGCTCGGACTCGGCGCCGACCGGCTGCCTCCGGCCGGGATCCTCGCGCTGTCGGGCTTCATCCCGAGCGTCGAGGGCTGGGAGCCCAGCCTGCACGATCGGCGGAACACCCAGGTGCTGATCGCCCACGGGCGCAACGATCCGGTGATCCCGGTGTCGTTCGGGCGCGCAGCACGCGAGCTTCTTGAACCCGCAGGAGTCCCGGTGGACTATCGGGAGTCCGAGGCCGCCCACAACATCGATCCCCGGGATGTCCCGCGCATCGTCGGGTGGCTGGAGCGGGCGCTCCCGCGCCGGGCCACCGACTAGCTCGAGAGTAAGCGCGAGCGGCCGGGACCCGCGTGGTCCCGGCCGCTCATCTCGGCTGCGGTCAGCGTCTAACCGGAACTCCCGTTTCCGGATTGAGAACGCCGCCGCCATTCGGTGACCCGTCGAACTTGAACAGACCCGCAAGGTCGAACGGCAATCCGGCCGCCCGGTTTCTCGCCGTGAGGACGTGATCCGCCGACCCGTCGATGCTGGGCAGGCCCCAGTTGTACTCGACGAAGTTGATGATCGACGCCTGATTGCTCAGGTTGTGGTCCACGCGGTTGTGACGCGCGAACGGTGAAATCACCAGGAGCGGAAGCCGCGGGCCGAAGCCGCATCTTCCCTGCTCGCCGTCGAGCGGCGCCCGGGTCTGGTGCCGTGGCCCGCACAGCCCGGACGTGAGCGGGCTGTTCAGCACGGTGTCGCTCAGGTTGTCGGCCGGTGAGATCGACGGGTTGGTGACGCCGCTGTAGGCATGGTCGTACCAGCCGTCGGAGTCGTCGTACGCGATCACCACCGCCGTGCTTGACCAGTCCGGGCTGCGCATCAGCGCGTTGATCTCACGAACTACGAACAGCTGCTCGTCCCGCGGATCGGAGTAGGCGGCGTGGCCGTCCTGGTAGCCCGGCGCCTTGACGAAACTGACCGCGGGCAGCGCCGACGCCGGGAGTCTTCCCTTAGTGATCGCCGCCACCAACTGGTTGAAGTCGGTGATGTCGTACTGGTGGTTGGGGGTGTTGAACTGCGGCACTCCGTCCTTATAGCTCTGGGTGTCGCGGCCGATCTGCCGTAGGCCCGCGAGCGTGTCGACGCCGTGCGCGGTCGTGATCGTGAGGTGGTGCGGGTTCGCGGTCGACGCGTAGTAGTTGAACGGCTCGTGGTGCGGGATGTAGTCGTTCTTGTAGCCGTACTGGCCGTTTCCGCCGAGTCGGACGCCGACCGGGTGAACCGCATTGCACAGCCCGTAGTTCGACGAGTGGGGGATCTTCTTGTTGAAGCCGGCAGCGATGAACTGGTTCGGGATGAAGGTGCTGGTTGACTGACCCGTCTTCCCGATCGCACTAAGCGCGTCCCTGTAGTTGGTCGTTGGATGGTTGCCGCCTTGGAACCAGCCCCAGGAGAGCCCCGCGTGGTTGAGCACATCCCCGATGTTCTGGCCCGACATGCCGACCGCGTCTCGATACGAGCAGTCGTCCCAGTAGGGCTGGGCGTCGCTCGTCAGTGAAAAACCGCCCTTGCCATCAGCGGTGATGTCGCCGTCCGGCGAGCTGACGCTCGAGATCGGCGGGTTGTTGGCCTGATGTGAGGTGTCGACGTGGCCGGTGGTCCCAGCGACGAGGTTGATCGCCCCCGGCGTGGACGGCCCGAACGTCGTTCCGTACGAGTTGTCGCTCATCGCGAAATGCTGGGCGTAGTTCCACAGCGCGGTGACCGTGTTGCCGTCGTAGTAATTCATGACGGTGTTGGCATTGCACGGTGCGCCCGATGGGGACGTCCCCGAACCGGTTCCCACGCTCTGGACGAACTGATCCATCCTGCCCCGGTTGAATGCCTGCTGTTCGCTCGGATACTCGTGGTTCTGATCGCATGTCAGCTGTCCGCCGGGGCTTCCGGCGAGTCCCGTCGCGCTCGAGTCGAGCCTCTGCGGAAGCGCGCTGTTCGGGTTCGTGGCCAGCAGGTTGCTCGCGTGGCGCAGCGCCGGCGGCAGCGAGTCAGCCGTCGCGGGCGGGAGCCCGTCGACCGCCGGCGTCCCCGGAGCTGCGGCGAACGTCTGGCCGTCGGTGTTGGCCGCGTTCGGATACGTCCCGAAGTAGTGATCGAACGAGACGTTCTCCTGGAAGATGACGACCACATGCTTGATTGGGGTCGTGGTGCGCAGGTCTCCCGAGGCGGCCGCGCCGGCCCGCCCCCCGGCGCTCGCCCCCGCGCTCGCGACGGCGGTGGCCGCGCTCACGCAGAGCAAGCCGAGCAATCCCACGACGATGCGCCTAGGCGCCATGCGAATCTCCCTTGGTCGGGTGTTGCGCGCCAATCTCCCATCCGCGCCGCGGCCTGAGGTGACGGACGTGTGAGCGGGCTGTAGCGGGGATGTGAACGGTCAGCGCGTCAGGTC
>CATPBV010000288.1 GCA_955652345.1 uncultured Solirubrobacteraceae bacterium
GGGGCGCCCACCTGCTCGATCCCCCCGGCGTGCATAACCGCGATCCGGTCGGAGACCTCCATTGCCTCCTCCTGGTCGTGGGTGACGAGCACGGTGGTGACTCCCTGCTCGTCGTGCAGCCGGCGGAGCCAGCGGCGGAGCTCGGCGCGGACGGTTGCGTCGAGCGCGCCGAACGGCTCGTCCAGGAGCAGCACCCGAGGCTCGACCGCGAGCGCGCGGGCGAGCGCCATCCGCTGCCGCTGTCCGCCCGAGAGCTGGTCGGGGCGCTGGGAGGCCCACTGGGTCAGGCCGACCAGCTCGAGCAGATCGTCGACGCGGGTGCGGATCTCCTCCCGCGGGCGCTTGCGGATCCGCAGCCCGAACGCAACGTTCTCGCGGACACTCATATGCGTGAACGCCGCGTAGTGCTGGAAGACGAAGCCGATTCCGCGCTCCTGCGGGCGGGCGACGGTCACGTCCGCCCCGTCGATCAGGACGGCGCCGCGGTCGGGGGTCTCGAGCCCGGCGATGATCCGCAGCAGCGTCGACTTGCCTGACCCGCTCGGCCCGAGCAGCGCGGTCAGCGACCCTTCCGGGACCTCGAGCGTCACCTCCTCGAGCGCGGTGAAATCACCGAAGCGCTTCGCGACATCCTGCACGTCGATCCTCATGGCGCGTTATGGCTCCTTTGTCCGCGGAGGCCCCGTGGCCCGAGCAAGGTCATGGCGAGCAGCACCAGCAGCGACATCACAGCGAGCTCGGTGGCCGCGGCGTATGCCCCTGTGAGCTGGTCGGCGCCGAGTTGGTCGTAGCGTTGATACACGAGTAGCGGCAGCGTCTGCGTCGAGCCCGCCACGTTCGAGGAGACGACGAGCACAGCGCCTATCTCCCCCAGCGCCCGAGCGGTTGTCAGCACCACGCCGTAGGCGACTCCCCACCGGATCGACGGCAGCGTGACGCGCCAGAACGTCTGCCACGACGTCGCGCCGAGCGTCGCCGCGGCCTGCTCCTGCTCGTCCCCCACCTCGATCAGCACCGGCGCAACCTCGCGCACGACGAACGGGAGCGACACGAACACGGTGGCCAGGACCATCCCGGGTACCGCATAGATGATCCTGATTCCATGGCTCATGAACCAGTCGCCGAACCAGCCGGTCTGGCCGTACACGAGCAGCAGCGCGAGGCCCACGATCACGGGCGAGACGACGAAGGGAAGGTCGATCAGCGCATCCAGCAGCCGGATCAACCGGTCGGTCGCGGCTCTCGCCAGGCGGGTGCCCAGACCCGCGGCGGGCGAAAGCCCGCGTTGCCGCCCTCCGCGCACCAGCAACAGCGCGCAGCCGACCCCGAAGACGGTGTTTAGCGGGACCGCGATCGCCGCGATCAGCACCGAGAGCCAGAGCGCGCTGATCGCCGCGGGGGTCGTCATCCACGCCCACGCGGTTCCGAACCCGTGCTCGAACGTCCGCCAGAAGACCACGCCCACCGGCAGCAGCAGCAGGACCCCGAGGTAGAGCAGCGCAAGCGCGCGTACCGACACGGTGGCTCGACGGCTAAGCCGCACCGCGAGCCCCGAGGCGCCGGATGATCACAAGGACCACAAGCGACAGCGCCAGCAGCACTACCGACAGCGCCGCGGCTGCTTGCTGCGAATCGCTCTCGATGTCGGCGAAGATCACGATGCTCGCGATCTGCACCTTTCCGGCGATCAGCACCAGCGAGCCGATCTCGCCGACGCACCGCGCGAACGCGAGTGCAGCGCCCGACAGGATTGCGGGCCGGAGAGCGGGCAGGACGATCCGCCGCAGCGTGGTGGCGTTCGAGGCGCCGAGCGAGGCCGCGGCCTCTTCGACCTCGCGGTCGAGCTCGATCAGCACTGGCTGCACGGAGCGCACCACGAACGGGAGCGTCACGAACAGCAGTGCCAGCACAACCGCTGCGCGGGTGAACGCCAGGTGGATCCCAAACGGGCTGCCCGGCCCGTACAGCGCTAGCAGCGTGAGCCCGGCGACGATTGTCGGTAGCGCGAACGGGAGGTCGATCAGCGCGCCGATGAGCCGCTGTCCGGGGAATCTGTCGCGAACCAGAACCCATGCAACGACGGTCCCCATCACCGCGCCGACTGCCGCGACGAGCACGGATGCGCCAAGGGTCACGCCGAACGCGGTCAGCGCGACGCTGTTGGTCACGTTGCTGAAGAACCTCGGCAAGCCTTGCGAGAACGCGTTGACCGCCACAGCAGAGAGCGGGATCAGGACGATCACGCTCATGTACAGGGTGGCTACGCCGAGCCCGAGACCCCGCCGGCCCGCGTGCACCCGGAGGCGCGCGCGGGCCGGCGTCTGGAGCGCGTATGCGTCAGCTGGAGGCAGTGGGTACTCCCGCCGCCGCCTCGATCTTCGTCACCAGGCCGGTGGACGGCGCGAAGAACTCCTTGGCGACGACCTTCCAGCCGCCCAGCGACTTGATCGTGAACAGCTGCGGCGGCGTCGGGAAGGTGCTCGCGAATGCGGCCTGCACCGACGCAAGCACCGGCCGATAGCCGTGCTTTGCCCAGATCGTCTGGGCCGCGGGACTCAGGAGCCAGCTGACGAACGCCTGGGCTGCGGCGGCATGCGAGCTGTTCGAGGGGACAGCGATCGGGGTCTCGATCAGGATCGACTGCTTCGGGATCACGTACTGGATCGCGATTCCCTTCTTCTTGGCGGCGATCGCCTCGCTCTCATACGAGAGCAGCACGTCGCCTTTGCCCGCGGCGAACGTCTGCATGGCGGCGCTTCCGCTCGAGTCCTGGACGCTGACGTTCTTGCTCAGCAGGGTCTTGAGGTACGCGAGCGCCTGGGCCTGGGTCTTGCCCTCCTTCAGCTCGGCGCCGTACGCGGCCATGATGTTCCAGCGCGCGCTCCCCGAGGTCGACGGATTGGGAGTGATCACGTCGACTCCCGGCTTGATCAAGTCATCCCAGCCCGAGATGTGCTTGGGGTTGCCCTTGCGGACGACCAGCACCACGACTGAGTCGGTCACGATCCCCTTGGTCGGCCCGGCGTCCCAACCCTTGGACACAAGTCCGGCCTTCACCAGGCGGGTGATGTCGGGCGCAGTGGAGAACGCCACCACATCGGCGGGGAGCCCGGTAGCGACCGCCCGGCTCTGGGCGCCCGAGGCGCCGAAGGATTCCGTGAACGAGACACCGCTACCCGCAGCCTGCTGGTACGCCTTGATCAGCGCGTCATACGCGCTCTTCGGCGTCGAGTACGCGACGAGCGCCAGCTGCGTGGCGCTGCTGCTCGCCGCGGAGTTCGTGCTGGAGGCTCCACCACCACTGGCGCTGGTGGTTGAGTCGTTGGAGCCGCCGCAGCCGGCGAGCGCTCCGACCAGCGCCGCGGCGCCGACCACCGCCAGCGCTGCCCGCGCCCGGGACCTCAGCGCGAGGACCACCCGCGATCCAGTTGTCATCATCTCTCCTCTCAGTAACTTGACTTAGATAGTCGAAATTATTGTATAAGTGGAGATTGGAGCCGAGCGCAGGCAGGCCGACATACCCGGACGGGTCCCGGGTCACACGATCTGCGCGGTAAGCTGGGCCGCTCCGGGTTTCCGCATCGCGCGGATACATCACGCGCCCGTAGCTCAGGGGATAGAGCGTTCGCCTCCGGAGCGAAAGGTCGCAGGTTCAAATCCTGCCGGGCGCGCTCCCAATTGCCCCACCGAGGCCGGCGAGCGCAAGGTACAGAGCCATGGTGAGAAGACCCGACGCTCTGGCTAGGCCAACACTCGTGGAGGGAGTAGAGTTACGACCCGCTGTCGGGGCTGCGCGTTGCGTGCATCGGCGGTCGGAGTACTCGAAGTGAGCCTGTTTGAAGTTCGAGTTCAGCCGGACCGCGACGCGGTGCGAATGATCCCCGTCGGCGAGCTGGATCTCGGCACCACCCCGCAGCTTCGCGACCAACTGGACGAACTGATTCACGCAGGGTTCACCCGCGTTGTCGTCGAC
>CATPBV010000289.1 GCA_955652345.1 uncultured Solirubrobacteraceae bacterium
GAGGACACTGCAAATGGACCTCACGAAGCGACAGCAGGAGATATTCGACTTCATCAAGCGCTACTCGGCTCGGTACGGCTATCCGCCGACCGTCCGGGATATCGGCAAGGCGGTCGGTCTGGCGTCGTCCTCGACCGTCCATGCCCATCTCGCGAACCTCGAGCGGATTGGGCTGCTTCGGCGAGACCCCACGAAGCCGCGGGCGATCGAGCTGCTCGATCGGGCGGCCGCCGGGGTTCGGAGCTTCGTCCGGCCGGGCCTGCCGCTGGTCGGTCATGTCGCGGCGGGCCAGCCCGTTCTAGCGGAGGAGAACATCGAGGACTACGTGCAGACGCCCGCGGTCGCGGGCGGCGACGACGGCGCCTACCTGCTGCGCGTCAGGGGCCAGTCGATGAAGGACGTCGGGATCCTCGACGGAGACCTGGTCGTGGTACGCCAGCAGGACACCGCGAGCGACGGCGACATCGTGGTGGCGCTCGTCGGTGAGGAGGCAACGGTAAAGCGCTTCTTCCGTGAGTCCGACCACGTTCGTCTCCAGCCGGAGAACGAGTCGATGGAGCCGATCCGCAGCCGCGAAGTGCGCATCATGGGGAAGGTCGTCGGGCTCATGCGGAGCGTGGGGTGAGGAGCCGGAGGTGAGCTTGGCCACGCTCGAGTCCGGTCAGCCGCGGCTATTCGACGCGGCGGATCCAATCGCAGGATTGGATCGAATGCTCGTGCGCCTGTGGGAGGAGCTCACCTCCGCTCGCTCCGTGGCCTGTCCGATCTGCGATGCGGAGATGCGCCCGGAGCACAGCGTCCACGCTCGCTCGCGCGGCGGACGGTGCCAGGGGTGCGGCTGCACCCTCACCTGAGGCGGCGGCCCCGCTGGGGCATCAAGCCACCCTTCTCGCGCCCCCGATCAAAACGACGGTAGCCCGATGCGGATCTTGGCGAGGTTCGCGAGCTCGTCCAGCTGTCCGATCAGCAGCACGCCGTAGGTCACGACCACTGGCGGGATCCCGCCCTGGGCCGCGGCAACGGTTCTGGTGACCCGCCGCCCCGGGGCCGCTGGCCCGAGGCCAGCGCTGATCGGCCTGATCGACCCGGCGACGCGCGCCGTATCGATCGGCGCGCCGAACAGCCCGCGCGGAGTGAATCGAGGGACCTGGCGCTGTGCGGCTGTGATACCCGTGAAGCCGGCCACGCGAGTGATGTGCTTCACCTTGTGCCCCGGAATCCCGACAACCTCGGTCCAGATCAGCGTCGTGTAGTTCGAGTTCCATCCGAACTCTGGAATCACATGGTGGAACGCGGTGAGCTGGCGCACCGCCCCGGTGGCCAGGTGGACCATGAACAGATCGCTCGTGAACTTCGGGTCGCTGAAGTCCGCAAGGAACATCGGCGTCCCCGCCGAGCCGGCATCGGGCGCATCGAAGCCGAGCCACTGCGCCGCGGTGATCACCGTTTGGTACCAGGTGCCCGGCCTTGCTCGGCTGCTCATCACGATCACCTCGCGCATATCGGGCGTGAATATCGCCTGCTCCGTGTACGCGGGATCGATGCCGGTCAACGGAGTGACGCGCGGATGAGACGGCGAGGCGCCTCGCCCGAACACTCGCATGAAGTACAGCTCCAGGTGCATCCAGCCCGGTGGCTTGGCCTGGAACGGGGATCGGCGTGGTCCGAACGAGGTGAACAGGAACCCGCTCCCGTCGGGCGCCCATGCCTGGGTCTCGTACACGCCGAACGCCGGCCCGACGACGCGGACGTGGGCCAGGTGGGGGCGCCCGTGAGCAGGGTCGACGAAGTCCGCCAGCAGGATCTCCCACCGCTGGCCACCGGCTGACAGCGGAAACGCCTCCGTCCGCGTCCACACCAGGTGGCGGCCGTCTGGCGACCAATACGCGTGGTAGTTGTCGTATGGAATGCCCGCGGGCGTGTTGTAAGACGCGCCCTTGGCCGGGTCCGAGCTCACCGTCAGGCGGGTCAGCTGCGTTCCGTTCGGACGCATTACGTAGATGTCGCTTCCGTAGCCCCCGAGACACGGCCCGCCGAAATGCTCGGGCTGCGCGCCCATCGAGCAGAACAGGATCCATCTGCCGCCCGGTTGCTGCTCGGGGAATCCGTTCGGGCCCGGCAGTCGCCCACAGGTCAGGCAACGGATCGCAGAACCGCCGAGATGGGATACATAGACCTGCTCCGTCCCGGTTCGGTCCGGCTCGTTTGAGAGCACGCCGCCCGTGCTCGTCCACGTCGGGGTCTGGCCGAACGTGTAGGAGTTGCGCTTCACGTGCAGCGACGCCGAGAAATATGGGCCGAGGCCGTCTGCCGCAGCCGCCGCTGGGAGCCCGAGAAGAAGCGCGGACAGCGCAGTGACCGCGGCGGCTCGCCAGGCGCGATCGGACCGCTTGAGGGTGGCCTGGGTCTCCATTTTCCTCCTCCTCCCGTGGCAGGCTGGCTGTGCGACTAGTCGAGTCGGCGCCGAGGACGGCCGGCGCCGGCGAGCGCTGACTCATATCAGAGTCGCGGGCTACGGATCGCCGAGGCGAGCGCGATCCAGGCTATGCTCAAACCTGCAGGCCGAGCAGTCGCGGAGGTTCATCAGCCTTCGAGGAAAGTCCGGACATCACAGGGCAAGGTGGTCGGTAACGCCGACCCGGGGAAACCCGCGGGAAAGTGCCACAGAAATGACACCGCCTAAGCCTGGGCCCAGCCCAGGCCGGCAAGGGTGAAATGGTGCGGTAAGAGCGCACCGGCGTCGCGGTGACGCGGCGGCCAGGTAAACCCCACCTGATGCTAGACCAAGCAGGACCGTTCGTAGGTGGCCCGCC
>CATPBV010000290.1 GCA_955652345.1 uncultured Solirubrobacteraceae bacterium
GCGGCTCGTCCGCGGACCAGGACGAACGGTCTGAACAGCCCGCCGGAGACGACCAGCGACTCGAATGAGCCGAGCACGGCCTCGCGGGAGGTCCAGCCGTGCAGAACCGGGTCGAACGCACCCAGGAGCCGCGGCGTCGGAAGGTCGGCTCCGACGGTGCCCCGCTTCAGGTCCACGAGTCCGTCGGCGCGCGTCTGGAGCTCCGATCCGATCGCCGAGAGCCCCGCGCGCGCGTCGCGCAGCGTGATTCCGGCCCACTTCGCGAGGTCACGGTCGAGGGCGGGACCGTGACCACGAAGGTATCGGCGTGCCAGCTCGGCCAGCGCCCGCGCGCGCTCCATCCGAGAGGGCTCGCTGAGCCAGTCGCCGACGAGCACGTAGGCGTGCCGCTGTCCGATCATCGGACCGCGGACCACGAGCCCCTGCAGCGCAGCGCGAAACAGGATGTGCACCAGCGCCTGGCCCCCGGTCCGCACGCCGGCCGAGGCGATTCGCTCCCGTAGCTGCTCTCGGGTAAGCGGTCCTTCGCTCGCGAGAGACGCCGCGATCACAGCAAGCGCCTGGTCGGCTGCATAGGGCGTGACTCCCTCCTGCGAAAGGCGTCGCGCGCTAGCCGCCCTGAGCTGAGGCGTGGTCAGCGCTTGCAGCAGTGGGTAGTCCTCGCTGCGGATCAAGTGAAGGGTGCCGCGGTTCAGCCAGCTGATCAGCAGCGAGCGGTCATTCAGCCGCCGGTCCACATCCGCCGCGGTCAACCCCGTCGTGCGCGCCCTGACCGCGAGTCGCGCCGCTCGGGGGTCCTGGGCCTGGATCGCCAGGAGTCGCTCGGCCACCTGAACCGGGCCGTCCGCCGGTGATCCCGCCAGCAGCTGGGCGCTGAAGCGAAGCGCCCAGACGCGGGAGCTCGACTCTTCTACGCCCGTGCGGCCAGCTGCCCGCACGCGGCGTCTATGTCCCGTCCGCGGGTCAAACGGACGGTCACGTCCAGCCCGCGACGCTCGAGCTGCGCCTTGAACGCATCGATCGCCTTGCGGCTGGATGCTCGGAACGGCGAGCCAGTCGGGTTGTACGGGATCAGGTTGACCTTGAACATGCGCCGATCGAGCACCTCCGCCAGCTGGTCCGCCTGGACGTGGGAGTCGTTGACGCCCGCAAGCATCACGTACTCGACGAACACGCGACGACGCTTGCGCTCGTAGTACGACCTGCACGCCGCCAGCACGTCCGACAGCGGGTGGCGGTCGTTGACGGGCATCAGCTCGGAGCGCAGCGCCTCGTCAGCGGCATGCAGCGACAGCGCGAGCCTGATCGGCATCGGGGTGTCGCGCAGGCGCTCGATCCCAGGGATCCAGCCTACGGTTGAGATCGCGGTGCGGCGGTGCGAGATGCCGAGATCGGGGAGGCGCTCGCACGCCGCGAGCACTGCTTCGAGGTTCATCATCGGCTCGCCCATGCCCATGAACACCGCGTGGTCGACGGGCTGGGGTCCGCTGCCCTCACCGGCTCCGCGACGGAAGTGAAGCGCCTGGTCGAGGATCTCATCAGCGGTCAGGTTGCGCCCGAAGCGCATCTGCCCGGTCGCGCAGAAGCTGCAGGTGAGCGGGCATCCGGACTGCGATGAGAGGCACAGCGAGCGCCGCCCGTCGTCGTAGACCATCAGGACGGCCTCGACGGCGCGGCCGTCGTGTGTGTGAAACAGCGCCTTGACGGTGCCGTCCCGCGACCGCGCCTGGCGGTCGACCGTCAGCGAGGAGAACGGCACGCGCTGCGCAAGCGCATCACGGAGTGCGCGCGGGAGGTTGGTCATGTCGCCAAACCCAGCCGCCCCCTGCGCCGTCCACCTCCAGACCTGCCGTGCGCGATATGCCGGCTGTCCGAGGTCCGTCAGTGTCCGATGAAGAAGTCCGAAGTCCACCGCTGACTATGGTGGCAGCCGATGCGACTTGCCAAGTACCTCGCTCATGCCGGCGTCGCGTCCCGCCGAGCGTCCGAGGAGCTCGTCCGCGCCGGCCGGGTGACGGTTGGCGCGAGCGTGGTCAGAGACCCCGCTTGGCCGGTTGACGCCTCCTCCCAGGAGGTGTCACTCGACGGGTCTCCGGTGCTTGCCCCCGCCGGGTGGGTCGTCTATGCGCTCAACAAGCCCCCGGGCGTCGTCTCGACAGCGCGCGACCCGCAAGGGCGTCCGACCGTCGTCGATCTCGTGGCCAGTGACCGTCGCCTGTATCCCGTGGGGCGCCTCGACATCGACACGACCGGGCTGATCCTGCTGACGGACGATGGCGAGCTCGCCCACCGCCTCACGCATCCACGCTACGAGGTTCCAAAGACCTACCGGGCGCTCGTTGGGAACCCTCCGGTCCGCGAAAGCGCGCTGGAGGCATTGCGTGGCGGCGTCGAGCTCGAGGACGGGATCACCAGCCGGGCGCGTGTTCGAAGGCTGGCTGCCGACGTGGTCGAGATCACCATCCACGAGGGTCGCAAGCGCCAGGTCAAGCGGATGTGCGATGCAGTGGGACACCCGGTCATCGGTCTTGTGAGGGTCAGTATCGGCCCGGTGGAGCTGGGCGACCTGGGCCCCGGGGAGGTCCGTCAGTTGACCGAGGAGCAGGTCGACCACCTCAAGAGGATTGGCGAATTGCATCCGCATATGTGATGCGGAACGCCAATCCTCGCTAAAGATCCGGCGGTGCCGACCGATCACCGTCGGCATGAGACGACGTTCGCCCTCACTGGCCGTTGCCCTCGTCGCCCTGGTGATCTCCCTCGGCGGCACCGCGATCGCCGCGAGCCACCTCGTCAGCGGTGACAGCCTGATCAAGAAAGGTTCGCTGTCGGGGAACAGGCTGCGCAAGCACACCGTGGCCCGCGCGCAGATAGACATGGCCCGGCTGGGCAAGGTGCCACGCGCACATGTCGCGGACGTCGCCACCAACGCGGCCAACGCGAGCCACGCAAGCACGGCCGACACGGCAACGACGGCGGCCCTTGCCAACCAGCTGCCCGCGCTCAGCTGGGTCCCGCTGCCGCTGATCAACGGATGGGTGGACTACAACGGTCCTGGTGAATCCCGGACTCCCGCGGCCGCTGTCGATGCGCAGGGGATCGTGCACCTGCGCGGAGCGATCAAGAACCCGGCCGGCGGGACCGCCGACCCTAAGTTCGGCACCATGCCCTCGCAGTTCCTGCCCAGCTCGCCCGTCTACCTGTCAGCGATTCTCGTCAACGCAAACACTGGGCGGATCACGCTATTCCCCGATGCGGGGTTGCTCGTGACTCAGACCGGCGGCGGCGATGCGAACGCGGCCGCGTTCACGAGCCTCGACGGAGTGACGTACCCGCTCACCTGACGGTCGGCCCGCGCTACCGCTGGACGAGCAGCCCGTCGTTGCGCAAGCTGGTCGTGTCCAGTACCCGGGCGATATCGCTCCGGGTCACCAGTTGCCGATGGTCAGCGACCATCCGCAGGACGGTGAACTGATACACGCGCCGCCGCGAGAGCTCGTGAAGGCCGCTGACCGGGTAGCTGGCCTGCATGACCGACGGCCACAGGTTGCACGCCGAGCCCCACCAGCAGAACCCTCCGCTCGGCGGTGAGGTGAACGAGACGACGTCGAGCTCTCCGACCGCCGGCCCGCGCCCGGGCAGGAAGCTCAGCCCTCGGAGGTACAGCGACAGCGGCAGCCGGTCGCGGTAGTGCTGAATCAGGATCAGGCGCGCGCCGGCGCCACCCACCGGTCTGGCGCCGAGCAGCCGCGCGACGGCGCGCCAATCGGGCCGCTGGTAGTCGCGGTTGACGTGCACGGCCACGGCAACGCCCACGCCGATGATGCACAGCGCGGCCGTGATCCAGACCCCAACCAAGGTCGCTCGCGGCGTGCCCAGACCGGCGGCCACCGCCAGTGCCGCGGCGGGCCACAGCGCCAGGAGGTTGCGCGTGATCAGATCGTCGACCCCGCCCGCGATCAACGCCAGGTTCAGGAGCAGACCGCCCAGCGCGAGGCCTGCGGCGACGAGCGCGGCCCGCCGCGCGCGCTCGTCGCCGAGCCACATCACGAGCGCCAGGCCGACGGCCGCGAGTGCGGCCGCCAAGGGGATGAGCAGCGACTGAGAGGGGCTCTGAAAGCCGGTGAGGAATTGCGGGACGACCTGGCTCAGCCGGCGCCCGATCGGGACCGGCGCGATCCAGCTGGCGTTGCCCGTGCCGCTCTGGCTGATCGCCAGCGGCACGAGCGCCAGGCCACACAGCGCCACCAACCCCACCGAGACATGAACCGAGCGCCGCCGGCGGTGGATCGCGAGCAGCCAGACCGCCTGCGGCACGACCGCCAGCAGCGCGTAGTAGTGCGTGGCCAGGGCCAGCGCCGCGAAGATCGCCCAGACAGCCAGACGCCTCGCCGTCGGCTGCTCGCGAGCGTAGGCGAAGCCGAGCAGCGCGAGCGATGAGAGCAGCACGAGCAGCTCATAGGAGCGGGCTTCCTGCGAGTACCAGATCAACAGCGGGTTGCAGGCCGCGAGCGCCGCGGCGATCACGCCGGCACGCCGCGAGATCAGCTTGCTGGCCGCCCCATACAGGCTCGGGACCACCGCCACGCCGGCCACCGCGGACAGCGAGCGTAACCCCGCCTCGCCGTAGCCGAAGACGCGGGCCCACACCCACGCGATGCAGTAGTACAGCGGCGGCGTGGACTCGGACTGCGGGATCAGCCCGAGCATCTTGCCCGGCGAGAAGTGCACGAGCAGCGCGGTATTCGCCTCGTCGAACCAGAATCCCTGGCGCCCGATGCCCCAGAAGCGCAGCACCGCGCCGAGGAGCGTCAGTGCGAGCACCAGCACCGCGATGGGCGAGGCGACGAGCGAGTGCGCGCGCGAGAGCACAGTACGTGGGTCCTGGACGCGCGACTCCGGGTGCAGCGTGCCGACGCTCACGCGGCGGATGCTAAGTGGTCCCGGACGGACTTAGGCGGCCATACCTCTTAACCCGATTCCAACCCGACCCGCTGGAAACCGCGATCTTCCAATAGGCACTATTCCGGCGATGCCACAGGACTCGCGCAGATTGGAGGTCCAGCCGATGCTGGCGTCCGGGCAGGTAGCCGGCGCCGGTGCCGCCCAGGCCGACGGAGCCGTCGCGCTACCGAGGCTCGGCATCGCGGGCCGGCGACTGCGCCTACCGCGCCTGCGCGTGAGCGCGCATCCGATCGTCGGTCGGCTCGCCCTTGGATGGCTGCTTGTGGGCGGCTTCGCGGTCGCCGCGTTCGCGCGGTCAGGACCGACGGTCCTCGTTCCCGAGAGTGGCCAGGTGTTCCCGCCCTGGGAAGCCGGCCCGCTGAGCCTGTCGTTCGGACACCTGACGCACAACTGGCAGACGCTCGATCTCGGCTTCAGCCTCATGCTGATCGCTATGGCTGGCGCGTACCTGCTGCTCGTCGCATCCGTTCGTACGCTGTCGGTCCGGGCAATTGTGGCCTGCATCGTGCTGCTGCACCTGATCTTCCTGATGGGGCCGCCGCTGCAGCTGAGCGACCTCTTCAACTACCTCGGTTACGCCCGCCTGGGCGGGCTGCATCACCTCAATCCGTACACCCACGTCATCGGGCAGGAGATCCACGATCCCGTCTACCGCTTCACCTCGTGGCACAACCTCCACAGTCCCTACGGTCCCCTGTTCACGGCCGCCTCATACCCGCTCGGGCTCCTCTCGCTTCCCTTGGCGTACTGGATCCTGAAGACCACGACGATCCTCGCAAGCCTGGCGTTCATCGCCCTTGTGTGGCGGTGCGCTGAGCGGCTAGGCCGCGACCCGCGGTTCGCGCTGGTGTTCGTCGCGCTGAACCCGATCTACGTGATCTACGCCATCGGCGGGTTCCACAACGACCTGATCATGCTCGTCCCCTCGCTGGGCGCGATCGTCCTGCTGCTGGGACGCCGCTATCGCGCGGCAGGGGCGGTGTTGATGCTGGCCGTGGCGATCAAGTTCAGCGCGATCCTGCTGCTGCCGTTCCTGCTGGTTGCAGTGCGCGCGCCGAAGGCACGCAAGCAGGTCGTCATCGGGTCGGTGCTCGGCGCCCTTCCGCTGGCAGCGCTCAGCGTGGCGCTGTTCGGATTCTCGATTCCGAACCTTCAGGACCAGAGCACGCTGCTGACCGACGTCAGCATCCCCAACATATTCGGGCTGCTGATCGGCCTCGGGGGCGGCGCGCCCGCGCTCCTGCGGGCAGGGAGTGTCGCGCTGGTGGTGACGATCGCGCTGCTCCTGCGCCGCCGGCACGACTGGCTGGCGCAGGCGGGCTGGGGGACGCTGGCTCTGATCGCCAGCCTCGCCTGGCTCGTGCCCTGGTACGTCGTCTGGCTGCTGCCGCTGGCGGCGCTCGGGACGAGCCTCAGGCTGCGCCGCGCCGCACTCGTACTGACCGTCTATCTCGTGTTCGCGTTCGCCCCGAGGACCGAGATGGTCCTGAAGTCGAAGGGGATCTACCTGCTCGGCTCGAACGCCGGCCAGGCCTCCCTGGCCCTCCAGAACAAGCTCTCCAACCCGCCTCAGTAGCGGCATGGCAGAATCCGCCGGCGATGCGGCTGTTCGCGCTGCGAGGCGCTAATTGCGTGCAGGCAAACGAGGCCGGCGCGATCCTCGACGCAACCGAGCAGCTGGTACGGGAGCTGATGGCGCGCAACGCCCTCGAGCCCGAGGCGATCGTCAGCTGCATCTTCACCCTGACCGAAGACCTCAACGCGGAGTTTCCCGCCGTGGCCGCGCGCAACCTCGGCCTCAGCCGCGTACCGCTGCTGTGCGCCCGCGAGGTCCAGGTGCCGGGTTCGCTACCGCGGGTGATCCGCGCGCTCGTCCACTACTACGCCGAGAAGGACCACACGCCCCAGCACGTGTACCTCGGGGAGGCTCGGGCGCTCCGCGCCGATCTCGAGTCGGCACAATGAATCTTCATGGCGATCGAGTTCGCTGAGCGCATCCGCCGGATCCCGAGCTACCCGGTCGCGTCGGGCTACGACCTGGGTGCCGATGTGGCGATGCTCGCCTCCAATGAGTCGAGCTTCGGGCCGCTCCCGGAGGTCGTGCGAGCGGCTTCGGGGGTGCTGGCCGGCACGAACCGCTATCCGGATCCGTCCTACTGGCCGCTGCGCAGCGCGCTGTCCGACCGCTACGGGATCGCACCGGAGCGGATCGCGCTAGGGAACGGCTCGTGCGACATCCTGCTGGCCGCCGGCGAGGCGCTGCTGGAGCCCGGAGCCGAGGTCGTCTACGCATGGCCGGCGTTCAGCGTCTATCCGCTGCTGCCCGCGTGCACCGGCGCGCGGGCGATCCAGGTGCCGCTCGATTCCGAGGACCGCCACGACCTCGAAGCGATCGCCGCCGAGGTGACCGCCGCGACCCGGCTGGTGCTGATCTGCAACCCGAACAACCCGACCTCGACCTCGGTCGGATTGGATCTTCTCGAGGCGTTCCTCGAGCGGGTTCCGCGGAACGTATGCGTGATCCTCGACGAAGCCTACTGCGAGTTCGCGCTCGCCCTCGGCGACCCGTACGCGTCCGTTGAGCTGCTGCATCGCCATCAGAACCTGGTCCTGCTGCGCACGTTCTCGAAGGTCTACGGGCTTGCCGGACTCCGTGTTGGGTTCGCGCTGTGCCCGTCGGAGGACTTCCGCGCCGCGGTCGACCAGGTCCGTCAGCCTTTCTACCTGAGTGCCGCCGCGCACGCCGCCGCGGTGGAGGCGCTGCGGCACCAGGACGAGGTCGAGCGGCGGGTCACGCAGACGATCGCCTGGCGGCTCGAGCTCGAGGACGGGATTCGCGACCTTCGCCTGTGGGTCGCGGAGTCGGACGCGAACTTCGTCTGGACCGTCCTGCCCGACGAGCCCGGGGAGGACGCCGTCGTCTCGGGTCTGCGCGAGCGCGGAGTGCTGGTCCGGGCGGGGCGCTCGCTCGGGCGCGAGGGTGCGCTGCGCGTGACGGTGGGGACCGCCGAGGAGAACCGGCGATTTCTCGCGGCGCTGGGCGAGCTCGTGCCGAGCGCCTGAGGCCTTTTCATCTTGGCTGTCGTCTGGTATACACCCGCGCGGATGACCGACGGCAGCCCTCAGTTCCGCGCTTATTCCGGCCGCCGTCACTACGCCTGGCGATTTATCTAGGCGCTCCTCCGCACCCCCGCCCCGCGAGCTCGAGCCTCAGCGGGCCTCTCCAAGGGGAGCGCCGCATCCCACCCTCCCGTACATTTTCCAGGCGTAGAAAGGACCAGTAGATGATGATCGTGATGAAACCGACGGCCACCGATGAGGAGCTACAGGCCGTCCTTGACAGGGTGGAGGCGGCAGGCGCCCGGGCGCACCTCAGCCGCGGCGAGGAGGTCACGGTCGTTGGCGCGATCGGGGACCGCGAGCACATCGCCCGGCTCGAGCTCGAAGGCTTTCCCGGCGTCGATCGGATCGTCCCGATCCTCAAGCCCTACAAGCTCGCCTCGACCCAGTTCAAGCACGGCGTCCGCTCGGTGTTCGAGATCGCGGGGCGGAAGGTGGGCGGCCAGCACTTCACGATGATCGCCGGACCGTGCACTGTCGAGTCGCGGGCCCAGACGCTCGAGACGGCGCGGACCGTGCGAGACGCCGGCGCGACCCTGTTCCGCGGCGGCGCCTACAAGCCGCGAACCTCGCCGTATGCCTTCCAGGGTCTCGGGCAGGAGGGCCTTCGGCTGCTCCAGGAGGCCAAGGACGAGACCGGCCTGCCGATCGTCACCGAGCTGCTCGATCTCCGCGACCTCGATCAGGTGCTCGAGGTCGCCGATGTGATCCAGATCGGGGCGCGCAGCATGAACAACTACACACTCCTTGCCGAGGTGGGTCGCTCGGGCAGGCCCGCGCTGCTCAAGCGAGGCCCGGCCAGCACGCTCGAGGAGCTGCTGATGGCCGCCGAGTACATCCTCAAGGAGGGCAACGAAGCGGTGATGCTGTGCGAGCGCGGGATCCGCACGTTCGAGACCGCCTACCGGTACACCCTCGATCTCACCGCCGTTCCCGTGCTGAAGCAGCTCAGCCACCTGCCCGTGATCGTGGATCCCAGCCACGCGGCCGGCCGTCGCGACCTGGTGATGCCGCTTTCGCTGGCGGCGGCCGCCGTCGGCGCGGACGGAATCATCGTCGAGGTTCATCCGCGTCCCGAAGAGGCGATCTGCGACGGGCCGCAGGCACTCGTGGCCGACGAGTTCGCCGACTACGTCGAGCGCGTCCAGGCGGCAGCCGCGCTCGCGGGCAAGGCACTGTCGCCAGTTTGAGAATTGCGGTCGTCGGGCTGGGCCTGATCGGGGGCTCGATCGCCCTCGCCGCGCGCAGGCGGCTCGACGCGACGGTCAGCGGTTACGACGCCTCGCCTCACGCGCTGTCGGCAGCGGCCGAGCGCGGCGCGCTGGACCGCGCGTGCGATCAGCTTGGGGACGCGGTTGGCGACGCCGAAGCGGTGTTCGTGGCGGTGCCGGTGGGCGCGATCGAGGAAGCGGTTTCAGAGGCGCTGCGCGACGCCCCGCCCGAGTGCGTGGTCAGCGACGTCGGCTCGACCAAGCGCGCGATCGTCGCCGCGCACCAGGATCCTCGCTTCGTCGGCGGGCATCCGCTCGCCGGTGCCGAGACCTCGGGGATCGAGCACGCCCGGCCCGACCTGTTCACGGGCGCGACCTGGTATCTGACCCCGAGCGCCAGTACCTCGGGGATCCTGTACGAGCGCCTGCACCGGCTCCTACGTGCGATCGGAGCGCGCCCTGCGGCGATCGACTCAGCGACGCACGACGCGATCCTTGCGACGGTCTCCCACCTTCCGCATGTGCTGGCCAACGTGCTCGTCGGCCAGGCCGCGGCCACGCTAGAGGCCGGCGACGAGCGGCTTCCCGCGACCGGCCCGAGCTTCCGCGACGCCACCAGGGTCGCCGGGGCGTCGAGCGCGATCTGGACCGACATCTACCTCGCCAACCGGGATGCGCTCGCTGGTGCGATCTCGGAGACGGTGGAGCGGCTCGAGCGCGTTCGGGACCAGTTAATCGCTGCTGACCCCAGGCGCGTGACAGCCTGGAACGAGGAGGCCGCAGCCGATCGGCGTCGGCTGCTCGAAGCGCACCTGGCGGGCGGCCCGCTCAGCGAGCTGCGCGTGTCCGTCCCGAATCGCCCGGGAGTCGTCGCGCAGCTGGCGCTCGAGCTTGGGCGCGCCGGGGTCAACATCACGGACATGGCTCTTTACCCCGCCGCCGACATGAGCGAGGGAGTGATCGCGCTGTGGGTCGCGGGCGAGGAGCCCGCCGGGCGCGCGCTGGAGCTGGTCGGCCGTCTGGGGTTCCCGGTGGTTCGCGCATGAATGCGGTGTTCGAGCCTGCAGGTCCGCTTCGCGGACGTCTGCGTGTGCCGGCCGACAAGTCGATCTCTCACCGCGCGGCGATCATCGCTGCGATGGTGGGCGCGCCGGTGCGGATCACGAACTACCTCGACGCCGCCGACACACGCTCGACGCTCGCCGCGATTCGCTCGCTCGGCGCGCGGGTACAGGCTCGAGACGGCGGTCTCGAGATCGTCGGCGCCGGGATGCGCTGCGCCCAGGTCTCCGGTGGGCCGATCGACGTCGGCAACGCCGGCACACTGATGCGGCTGCTGCCCGGATGGCTGTCGTTCCAGACCGGTTCGACGTTCGTGCTCGACGGGGACGAGTCGATCCGCCGGCGGCCCGTCGACCGGATCGCGCAGCCGTTGGCGCTGATGGGCGCCGCGCTCGACGCTCGGGACGGGAGGTTCCCCCCGCTGACGGTGCGGGGCGGGGAGCTGACCGGGATCGAGTACGAGCTCCCGGTCGCGAGCGCGCAGGTGAAGTCGTGCCTGCTGCTCGCCGGCCTTGCGACGGACGGCACCGAGGTGATCGAGCCGGTGGCGACCCGCGATCACACCGAGCGGATGCTGCTGGCGGCCGGCGCCTCTCTGCGCCGCATGGCCGGCGGGAACGGCTACCGCACGACGGTGCAAGCCGGCGATGCGCTCGCGCTCGAACGCGTCGATGTCCCCGGGGACGTGTCGAGCGCGGCCTTCCTGCTCGCGGCCGCGGCGATCGTCCCCGGCTCGCGGCTCATGCTCGAAGGAGTGGGCGTCAACTGGACGCGCGCGGGCTTCCTCCGGATCCTCGCGCGAATGGGCGCGAGCGTGCGCGGCGAGCTCGAGCCCGACGGGGCGTTCGACCCGGTCGAGCCGGTGAGCGACCTCGAGGTGCGACACGCGCCGCTCACCGCCACCACGGTGGCCGCACAGGAGGTGCCGTTGGCGATCGACGAGCTTCCGCTGGTTGCGTTGCTGGGCTGCTTCGCCGAGGGGGACACGGTTGTGCGCGGGGCCGGCGAGCTTCGCGTCAAGGAGTCAGACCGGATCGAGACGGTCGTCAGCGGGCTGCGCGGACTCGGCGCCGAGATCGAGGCGCTGCCGGACGGGTTCGCGGTCCGCGGAACGGGAGGGCTCGAAGGCGGCGAGCTCGACGCCCACGGCGACCACCGGCTCGCGCTGGTCGGGGCGGTCGCGGGACTGGCGTCGCGGAAAGGCGTGCAGGTGCGCGGCTTCGAGGCCGCCGACGTCTCCTATCCGCGGTTCGCCGAGGACCTGCGAGGGCTGCTCGCGTGACCATCGTGGCGATCGATGGCCCGGCGGGCGCGGGCAAGTCGACCGTCGCCCGTGAGGTCGCGCGGCGGCTCGGCTTCACGTACATGAACTCGGGCGCGATGTACCGATGCGTCGCGCTGGCGGCCACCGAGCGCGGCGCCGAGCCGCGAGACGTGGCCACCACGCTTGCAATCGAGCCGGGCGAGCAGGTGCTGCTCGATGGCCGCGAGGTGACCGCGCTGATCCGTGAGCCCGCGATCACCGAGGCCGCCTCACGCGTGGCAGCCGATCCGTCCGTACGTGCGGCGCTGGTCGACATGCAGCGGCAGATGCTCGCCACAGGAGACTGGGTGGCCGAGGGCCGCGACATCGCCACGGTCGTCGCACCCGACGCGGACGTCAAGGTGTTCCTCACCGCCGACCCAGCCGAGCGGGCCCGCCGGCGAGCGGTCGAGCTGGGAGCCGACCGGAGCACCGTTCTCGCGGAGCAGGCGATCCGCGACGAGCGCGACAGCACGCGCGAGCACTCGCCACTCAAGCCGGCGCCAGGGTCGGTCGTGCTCGACACCACCGGCCTGCGCTTCGACGAGGTGGTCGACCGGGTCGTCGGCTTGGTCGACCGCGCTCGCGGCGCCGTCGAGCACTAGCCTCAGTCGCCATGAAGGTCGCGATCGTCGGCTACCCGAACGTGGGCAAGTCATCGCTGGTCAACCGTCTCACCGGGTCCCGGGAGGCGGTTGTCCACGAGCGCCCCGGCGTCACCCGCGACCGCAAGGAGCTACAGACCGAGTGGAACGGACGGTCGCTCACGCTGATCGACACCGGCGGCGTCGACTTGGATGACCGGGAGGGGCTCGCGACACAGATCCAAGCGCAGGCGAGGGCGGCGATCGCGCAGGCAGACGCCGCGGTACTCGTCGTCGACGCCAGGGCCGGGCTTCGGCCCGGCGATCATGAGATCGCCGAGCTGCTCAGGGGCGCGCCGCTTCCGGTTATCGTCGCCGCGAACAAGGTCGACGTCGTCACGGACATGCCGCTGGCGGCCGAGTTCCATCGGCTCGGGCTGGGAGAGCCGGTGCCGGTGTCGGCGGCGCAGGGGCTCGGAACCGGGGATCTCCTCGACCGCATCGTCGAGCTCGCCCCGGACGCTCGAGACTCCGATCCGCAGGACGGCGAGGCGGTGCGCCTGGCGGTGATCGGACGCCCCAACGTCGGCAAGTCGTCCCTGGTGAACCGTTTCCTCGGAGCCGAGCGGGTGATCGTCTCGCCCGAGGCGGGCACCACGCGCGACGCGATCGACCTGCCGATGACGTTCGAGGGGCGCGAGCTGGTGCTGATCGACACGGCGGGCCTGCGCCGCCAGGCGAAGGTGGACGAGTCGCTCGAGTACTACACCGCGCTTCGCTCGCGGCGCGCCGCCGAGCGGGCGGAGGTGGCGCTCGTCGTGTGCGACGCCAGAGACGGAGTCACCTCGCAGGACCTGCGGATCGGTGAGCTCGCGATGCGCAGCGGCTGCGCCACCGCGCTCGTCCTCAACAAGTGGGACATGGCCGACCATGTCGACCTCGACCACGAGCGCGCCCGCGCCCACAAGAAGCTGAGGCTTCGCCCGCGGGTGCTGACCGCCAGCGCGAAGACGGGCAGGCACGTCGAGCGGCTGCTCGTCGAGACGCTCGCGCTGGCCGACCGCCGTCGCGGGCGGGTCCCGACGCCGCAGCTGAACCGCTTCCTGTCCGATGCGGTCGCCACGCGCCAGCCGCCGGCGGGCACCGGCGGCCACCGGCTGAAGTTGCTGTTCATGGTGCAGACCGCCGCCAGCCCCCCGAGGTTCTCGATTCAGGTCAATTCCCGCGCCAAGGTCACTCGCGACTACGCGTACTACCTGGAGAACCGGCTCCGGGAGCGCTATCGCCTGGAGGGAATCCCGGTGATCATCGACTTCGTGGAGCGCAGCGAGCGGCGCTCGACCCGCCGCCCGGGCGTGGCCGCGTAAGCCAACGAGCTAAAGATCCGGGGCCTGGCTCCGATGGAGTGGGTAATGCATCGCCACCTCCCTCGTGCTGCGATCGCGATCCTCGCGGTGACTGGCCTGATCGGCGCTGCTCCTGCCCGTGCCGACTGGTCGGCGCCCGAGACGATCGCGCTGAGCGGCGCGGGCTCGGGCTTGTCGAGCCTCCAGTTCGCGCTCGACAACGGTGTCGCTGCCGCGATCTGGAACGAGAACTCGAGCACCGCGCGCGCCGCTTTCCGGCCATTCGGTGGGCCGTTCGGATCGACCCAGACGCTCGACACCGAGAACGAGCGACGCGCCCGCGAGCGACCCGGAGGTCGCTGTGGACCCAGCCGGCAACGCAGTGATGACGTGGATCCGAACCGACGCGGGACCATCGCTCGACCTTAACAC